>JAOZRY010000042.1 GCA_029939965.1 Bacteroidales bacterium
CTGTTTCACCCTTACCATCTGTAAGTCTTCCATCGTCAAGAATCTGAAGGAATTTATCGAAGATAACCGGATGCGCCTTTTCAATTTCATCGAACAACACAATCGAGAATGGTTTGGCACTTACCTGCGATGTTAACTGCCCGCCCTCCTCATAGCCTACATAGCCGGGGGGCGAACCAATAAGTTTGGTATCGGAATTTGAATCGTTGTATTCGCTCATGTCGAACCGCAAAATGGCATCTTCGTCATTAAAAATAAGGGTAGCCAGCGATTTGGCCAGTTCGGTTTTCCCGACACCCGTTGGGCCGGCAAAAAACATTACACCCTTGGGTTTGGATTTGGTTCGTTTCATATCAATCGAATGCAGCCCCAACTTGGCACGCCGGATAATCTCTACACTTTTGGCAATGGCGGCATCTTGTCCCATTACTCTTGTTTGCAATTCCTGACCAGCATTTTCAATTTTACCTTTTTCCAAATCTTCCCAAAAATTTTCACGTGTTCCGTATTTAAACAAATCAATAACCTGCTGTATGTTATTTACATGAATTTTTTCCTGATTAGAAATGGTAATCAAATTTTCGAGTTCCTGGTTTGCAAGTCCATCGGTAAGATCGGCAAACATACCCATCACCTCTTTTTTGTTTACTGGCACGCCTTCCTGATAGAAGCGGTGCAACTGAACCTCTAAAAAACGGTTGCGGGTTTCTTTGTTTGGCTTGTTAATATCGATACCCTTGGTGAGTGGATTTTCGAGCAAAAGCCAACTTGGAATATCATTTAGCTTATCGCAAATAAATATCAGGATATTACGCATGCCATTCTTCTCAGGAAATAGCCGTGCATCCTGTGCTGATTTCAACAACTTTAAAAAAATAATTCGTTCGTCCTCAGAAAGGCTGTTGGGATCGCCGGCAAATCGTGAACTATAATTAATAATACCGGCCGAAACCCTTTTATTATTCGATACCAGCAAACGGAAAAAAGACAAAGCATCGGTGAGTTTCTTTTCGATATTTGAGATTTTTTTCGATTCCAAAAAAGATTTTGCTCCATGTACGTTATCCATCAAAAACTTAACAATATTATCCTTGCTTAGGTCGGGAAGCGTGGGCGATTCCACATCTATTCCATCTATTACATCGTAATATGAAATAATTTCATATCCCTCGTTTTTTAAATAGAGCTTTAACAATAGCTTTAAATCGTTGAACCTCGCCCATTTAAGGTCTTCAATATTAATTGCTGTATTGTAATTTACAGGAAAATAATAGCAGTCGTAAACATTTCCATAGAGGTAGAATTGCGATTTAAGCGTTTGAAAACGTTTGAACTCCTGCATCCAGGGGGGAAATACTTTTTTATAAAATTCAGACATATACCGAGAATTTTTTGGAAAATCTTTTCAAAGATAATGAAAATAAAGATTTGAAGAGGGGAGGGGGATTATTTGGTTAAATAATATTTTGTTATCCTTGTAAAGTAGCTATCTTGTTTGCCTCCCGGAGTATTCCGGTAGCTATAAATATTTCGTGGTGCTTCCGCTTATTCCCCATGTTTTACCGGATATTGTTTTAATGTTTCCAATAAAATTGGTTTCATCGGCATATACCTGTCCGCCTCGATCATAGCAAGTTCTGATACCCTCTTCCTGAGATGGAGTTTTTTGCTTGAATCCTGAAAGAGGTTCTTACCAATACAAGAAAAAAGGATGATGGCAGGATAACATATTTTTTCGAGTATATTTGCCCTTGCTTAGGAATTTACTATTTTTGTTTTGAATCCTAATTAGTGTCTGTCTCTAATGTCCCCTAACTTCGTTATGCTTGTGCTGAAAACAAACATTTACAAAAGTAAACTTATTGTTTTTCAGCACTTCACAAGCCTCGTTAGAGAACATTATAAATCAGACACTGACTTTATGGACGGACACTAATTAATACAGATTATGACAACGTTAACCATACAAAATAGTTCTATTAAATTGCCAAATAAATTTCAAACAGAAAAAGATTTATTTGAATTTCTCATAAATTATTTCGATGCCCAAACATTTTTAACAAAAACCTCTGTAAAAGATTTGAATACTACAGAAAAAGAAGCGTGGGTACAACATCAGAAAGATGGTTATAATGATTTTATAGATTTTCAAGGATGATTGTTTTAGAAAAACCTATAGTAATTACTTATCTGAAAAAACGTGGTTTGATAGCAAAATATCTCAAAGCCAAAAATAATATCATAGGAGATGATTTTAGAGCCGTTGACTTGAAAAAACGGCAACCATATTCTGATAATATTTGGTATTTTCGTATTGATAAAAAATATAGAGCATTAGCAGAAAAGGTCGATGACACACTCTATGTCTTCCACATATCAGATCACCAATAAGCATTATTATATCTTACCGTAAACTAAATTGTCGCAATGCCAGCATCTTTTATATAGTGCGCCAGAAAACGCCGATATCATTGTTGGACTTGTGTTGAAAACAGTCATTTACAAAAGTAAAATCCTTGATAATGAAAGATGCCGGGAAGTGAATACTATTTCATTTTGCGTGAAATCTTAGTCGATTTTTTTGGCTTCCTTTTTCCGGTTTGAGCATTGTTAAGCTTTTCGCGAAATTGTGCCGGTAAACTGATTAGTGCTTTATTGGTAATTTCTATTTCATTTTTTAGATGGATATTCAAACCTCGCTTTTGTAATTTGCTTAACATCATTTTAAACTCATCGCAGGTTTGCTCCATTTCGGCCATTTTTACCGACTTTTCATCATAACTCAAATCCGTACTTTTTTCGGGCATTAAAAAGTTGTACAGCATATACCCTGATTCATCAAAACGAATATTCAAATAATTTTCCTGATCAGGGATTTGCATCAAAAACGAATCGGATTTTTCCAGATCGAGTACAACTGTATCTTTCACTACTTCATAGTTTAAATCCTTCATGGCTGAAATTACTCTGGCTTTGATGAATTTTTTTTCGTGCGTAGCTGCTATTTTTTCGCGAATCAATATATTGTTCTTTTCAACGAGATGAGCAAACTCTTCATCTATCCTCATCACATCATCCGGTTTTATCACTTCGCGTTGAAGTATTTGTTGTATGTGGTTTTTTATTTTATTCACATCAATATTAAGCGAACTCACAAAAGTTTTGGAAGATAGTTCGTTTGATTTGTCCTTTAAAGATTGTTTTAATCCCTGCACCACGATGTGCTGTTTTATGTCTTCGATAAGCTCAATAAAAAAATATTTATTGGGGGTTTTATTGCCATTCATCAAGTTCTTCAACCTTGTATCGAATTGTATCCTAAATTTATTTGTAGTAACGTTACCAATCAAATTATTGATTTGTATTATGTGATTTTCAGCATTATAATTATCTACATCGGGTGGTGAATTACTATTGGTTACAAGTTTTACTTTTCCGGTTTTTAAATTTAACTCTTGATTAGTTGCCTTCTTGCCAGCTAAGGTTCCAAGCTGCGTTCTTAATTGGTCGAAATATTGAACAACTTTTAGCTTTTCAGCATCAATGTCTTTTGCCAGATTTTCATCAAATGGTGGAAGATTAAAACTAAATACAAGTGCATCTACCTTCTCCAATGTTTCACTGATTTCAGAATTGTTTTTTTTTGATCGTTTCAAATAATTAGCCAACTGTTGTTTCAGATACACAAAATCAGTCGCATATTTTTCGGCGAGTTGCTCTACTTCGAGGTAATATTTATAGGCTTCATTCAATTCATCAAATCGGGCTAAATGATTTTGTAATTTTTTTTTAAATTGAATTTGATCTTCGATCAGGATATGTATATTACTGTAAAATTCATCAAATTGATTCTGATTGAGTTGCTCTGAATTTTGAATAGAAACCGGAGCAGAAAGTTGGTTATAGGCCTCCTTGTTTTTCGCGATATAGTCATCGGATGTAATCTTGATATTCCGCTTTATATCATTAATAATACGCAGCTTTGCCAAATCCCAAAGCATACTAATTTCGCTCTGAAGTAAAAAATGTTTTTTTATTTGCTTATCAAAAACCTCTACCGAATAGCTCTTGGGCCCGCTCATATCGCAATATTATTATAATAAATAAATGCAAAATATCCTAAAATAAAATATATTAAAATGGTAATGATCATGGGCAATATGCGTATTTTTTTTGAAACTTTAAAAAATGCTTTTATTACTTTCATTGTTTCGTAAAACAAAAAAACAACGTAGATTATAACAGTAAGACTAATCCCCCGCAATTCATAGCCCAAGCCTGTAAAATTATTAATACCATCTCCAAACAACACATCAAAAACAGAGTATAAACCAGTAAATAGTAATGGAGCAAATGCCATAATCAACGTTAGTCTGCTCACTACTGGTGAGTAAAATGTTGTAAACTGATCGTACCTTTCTTTTTTACGTTTCAGGCTAAGAATAGGTAAAAGTAAAAAAATACCCACCATTAAATTTAGAATGTAGGTAGCAAAAAGTAAAGAGGCAATATAGGAGGTTGCCATTCTAACAAAAACCAAATTGAGGGTAGGAGAGAGGTTGTATGATATTTGCCTGAAAAGTGAGGTGTCGAGTAAAAAGCTCAGGCTTAGATAAACCATTCCGAAAACCGGAAGCAGGTATAGTAAATAGCGTGGAATGAGGAAAAATGATTCGAAAAAGTTGACTTTTTTCAATTTGTCAAGAGCCTCATTAAATGATTTTCGACTATGTGGGGCAAGCGATTTGAAAGCATATTTCTGCCTCAGGGCTTTGGTAAAATCCTCATAAAGTTCATCATCCGAAGCAAAGGATTTTTTGTGGATAACTATTTTTTGTATTGAATCATTCTTCTTTTGTAGTAAAGTATCGATATTTTTTGATTGCAGGAAATCATCAATCGAAACTTCGTAATTATAATAATAAGTAACCTCATTGGTGGCATTTTCGTCAAAGATCATCTTTTTAATAGTTACATCATAGGATGATTGTAACTGAAATATTTTAAACATAAAATCTTTAAAATCCAGATCCATAAGACCACGATTACCTGATTTTAGTAAAAATGCCTTCCTCTCGATTGCTGAAACCTTTAAATTGTATTGATCGGGATATTGAAGGTAATAGAGGCCAATTTCTTCAACTGTATTCAAATAGTCGCCGTTATGAGTACAAAATACCCTCGAAGGATGGAATTTGTATAAAAGATCAAGGAGATTTGTTTCGTTAATTTGCTTGAAGAATGTTGCTTTTAAATTCAAGCAGTCGGGTGGATTGGTTTGTAAAATAGTATTGATTTTAGAAAAAACCGGATCGACCAACGATTTACCAGCCGATCCATCATTTAAAACCAATTGCATCATCGAAAACTCAAAGCTAAAGAATGATTGTTGTGCGTTTTCGAAAGAAGCATTTATTCTGGCATTTTCCAATGCCATAAAAAACTCTTCAATCTTGCTTTTAAAATTCCCCTTTTGATAAAGGTAAATATCCGTACCCATAACATTTATTGGAGTATCGGGCTTGATTAATCTAACTATTACTTCTTTAATAATTCCTGCGCTGTATTTCCGATAGCTTAGCAACACATTACGAACAAAAACGGAGCTATATTTTTTTTCACAAAATTTTGATATCAGCCCGGCAAGTATTTCAAAATCTGCCTTTTGGTTTAAAAAAAATTCATTGATATTATCGCTATACTCAAGAAATTCGATAAAATCATCTTTTTGTAAATTTTTCAGAAATGCGTTTTTCTCGAATTGCAAAAAATCATCATCATGTTTTGGTGGATTGGATTTCAGAAACTCACACACTTCAAACAATGTTGAATATTTAACTCCACTCAAATCATTGAATGAACGTGAATCATCGAAAAGATAAAATATTTCGGGAAGGTTACTTTTTTGCAGATTGATAAAAACATCAGCTTTAAGCTCAGAAAAATCAGGATAATAACTTGTGTCGATTATTTCGGCAATAGCTCTAAATGTTTTATCAATAAATTTAATAATGCTTTTATCAGCTTTCACCCTAAGCCGCCTCAAAGCAAACTCGAACCTGAAAAAGTATAATCGGATTGTGTCGAAATCAGAAATTTTCCACAGCTCATCCATAATTTTAAAATACTCTTTCGACAACTTTTCTATTCCTGTATTTGCATTAAATTCAAAAAAATGCATTCCAATTTGGATACGATGTCCTGCATTAAAATAAAACAGCATAGCCTCCTTCACATACTCAATGCCGAAATATTTTTTATAATGAGAAACCATAGCATCAAACTGTTTCATGTTTTGCTCTCCCTGCTGGCCTTTTACCCATGTTAGCAAAAGGCTGTACCCCTCTCTATCGTCGATGAGTTCATCAAAAAATCTATTTCCTGATTCAACATACACAGCAAGTTCTTTTCCCGATTTTATGGTCTCATCACCAATCCTGAGGTGCTTAACTTCATCGTGGATACCATAGTTTACGGTTACCTCATTTCCGGAGAGCCATGTTTCCACTTCTTTTGCTCCCCATCGGCTGTTGTAGTCCTGCAGCGTTAACCCTTCGATGAGTTGATTGAGTCGCTCATAATTTTCATCAAAATCGATGATGGGAAGTCCTTTGGTGCGACGTTCAAAAATCCGACGCAGATTTTGCCGAGTAACCTGCCCGGGATATAGCAAATGCAGCACGACCATACCGAGGCTGTAGTAATCATTTTTTTCTGACACAATGCCAAAGGCTTGTTCTGGAGCGAGATAAAATTCGGTTCCTTTAGTTATGGTGGTATAGCTTAATTCTTTTTCCGAAGATTTTTCGAACGATTTGGCCGAACCATAATCACCAATTACAATTTGAGTTTGTGCTTCATCAACAAAAAACACATTTTGTGGTTTAATATCACAATGGTAAATTTTTTCGGAATGTAAAGTACACAAACCATTGTGCATACCCTGAATAACTACTTTTTCGATAAAATCGGGGGTGTATTTTTCTTTTATATCCTCAACCCTGATCAAGTCGCCACCGGCAGCATACGCAGCAACCTCAAAACAATATTTATCGAGATATTTATTTGGTCCGGTACCAAAATCAAATAATAACAAAATGTCCTTTCCACCTATCTCACGAATGCGTTGCAGAGTATCAGAATTAGGCTCATGATGTTCATCATTAAATTCATAATAAAGTTTTAAAACAAAAATACGATCCTGCCCATCGCGTATTTTGTATATCACAGCTTCAGCAGTTTTTCCTTCCTCCGAGAGTATTTCAAGTATTTCGTACTCAATACTATTGAGTTCAATAATATCCCCGATACCAAGATTATGCGAAACAGTTCGTGCAATTGGAGGTGTAGCAGCCTGGTAGGCAACTGTGGCTGAGTCGTCCTTTGGGAAACCATAATCGCTGCCATACTGATATGGAACTGTTTTGCCGATTTTATCAACAATGATATCTTCCTTCTCCGAAAGTTCGGCAGGGTATGGCTTTGTTTTGTTTATATCATCAAAAAAATGTTCCATGCCGGAAATAATAGCTTTGCTTATTTGGTAATTTCGATAAAAATACAACTAATATTATCAGGAGCTCCAACGGTAAGGGATTTATTAAGTATGAACTGTGCCTTTTCGTGAATTGCTTTTGAGTTGGAGAGTATTTTTTCTAAATGATCCAATGAGAACGATCTGAAAATGCCATCCGTTGAAACCAAAAATATGTCACCATTTTCGAGATGTCCGGGATCGGGTGATATGTATGGAAAAAGTGAATGCGCCTTTCCTCCAAAAAAGTTTGTAATTGGTGATGGGCCAAAGGGTACTTCAAGAATATCATCTTTGGTAAGCTGCTCCAATTTTCCATCCCTGAGAAGCAGAACCCTTGAGTCGCCTACGTTTACAATCCGATATTGATTATTGCTTATAAACAATCCGCTCAAAGTAGTTGCCATACCCGTTAGTTGTGGTTGGTTATTGTACATGTTAAATAATTCAAAATTTATTTCGAATAAAACTCTTTCTATTTCATCAGGATTTGGAAAAGTGTTGGCATCAATTTTTTTGTTCAAATGAGTTAAAACAAAATCTGAGGCAACCTCACCGGCCGGAGCACCACCAACCCCATCAGCTACAAAAAAACGAGCATTGCCTGATAAATCGGTATTTAAGCTTCCCGACTCTGGAATTTGATCCTGAATAAGGATGGAATCCTGATTATTTTTTCGGTGTGTGCCGACATTACTGAATCCTGATGCAGATAGTTTCATAGTTGGTTTGGGGGGATTATAAATTGGATGAAATTTTTAACATAATATCCTGTTCGCTACAGCTCGTTTTTTAGTCAATTTAACTTTATTATAAACTTTTAGATGTGTCGTTACTGTTTAATTAGTGTTTGTCCATAAAGTCGTCTTTTTTTGATTTAAGATATTAGATTAGCGATATTAGAATTTTGATTTGGCTGACTTCCACACACATCTTAAATCAAAAATCGTTAATCTCTAATCGTCAATCATTTTGTTTGGTACTTTATTGACAAACCTTATTTAGTGTCTGCAATAAAACTCAATGTTTCAGGAAGTGGGTGTCAGGAATAGCTGAGATCGAGACAGGCGATGTGTTGAAAATCAAGGAGTTTGCTTTTGTAAATGCGATGTATTAAGCTTGCCGAAATAAATATTTTCAACACAAGTCCAACGAAGATACCGGCGTTTTCTGGCGCACACTATTTATTTCCCGGCTTTTTTAAGAAAATAATCGGCTTTTTCTTTATCATCAAACCTTATGTAGATATTGCTCATGTATCTTGCATACTTTGGCTTCGCATCCAATTTATACAACTTGTCGAAAATATCGAGTGCTACTTGAAATTCAGATGTAATTTTATCTAACTCCTTAAGCAGCCTTTTGTATTGCTTGTTTGTTTTGTTGTTTTCGTAGGCATTCATTTCGGTTTGATAATGATCTTCGGCAAAATTGAAGGCCTTTATCGCTTTCCACTCCAGAGCTTGCACATTATTGGGGTCAAGGTTCAATAGTTTTTCGGCAAGAGCATCGCATTCGTCATTATTCTTAGTTTTTTGATTCACCACAAACCATTGCGATATTATTTCGCTGCTTGTTTTAAATTGATCATTGAGCAAAGGCCAAAGTTCGATAGCAAAATCCCAGTTTTCGCTCTTTACATAGATTTGGAATAGTTGCAATTTAATTTCTTCAACTTGTTCACCATCAGGATAAAGTTCAAGATAGTTTTTTAGAGCTATCATTTCTTTCGACAAATTATCAACATTCCGATAAGCTTCTGCTTGTCCGGCATAGGTTTGTGCTGTTACAAAAGGAGTATATGTATCCATTTCGAAGTATTCGATAGACTTGGGGATATTCCCTGAATTTAAGGCTGCCAAAGCTGCTTTGCAATATACAGGGCATTCATTAGTTTTTCCTTCCTGCTCGTACACACTAATAATTTGCTCATAAAGGCGCAGTGATGTTTCATAGTTACCGTTAGCAAATGTTTGATCGGCATTTTGTTGCATGGTCGAAATTTTACTATTAGTTCCACATGCCATTAATATCAGTAAAGATAATATTGCTGAAATGTTTTTAATTTTTCTCATCAGTATGAAATATTTTATTGTTTTTGCAAAGGTACAAGAATCATTTGGAGGTTATCAGGAATTCCAGGTTAAAGAAATCCATTATTGTTATGAGTTATATAATTTGAAATGGATAAAAATAAGCATGAAATCAAAAAAAATAAATCTCATGAAACTAATCGGTTGAAATTATTATACTTTTGTGCTTTCCACCACAAAATATTTGCAATGCCTTATTTAATGAATCCACCAACTCTTGAGCGTTTGCTCGGAATTATCCTCAATAGTTTTGATAAAAAGGGCGAGATTTTTGACATCCCTGAGAAATTATTTTATAAACACTGGCACAATCCAGCACTATACACAAGTAAATTTGGTCAGGAATTACATAATCCCATTGGCCTGTCATCAGGGCCACTAACGCAACTGGCGCAGAATATTGTTTCGGGATGGCTGTGTGGAGCAAGAATTATCGAATTAAAAACGGTTCAGCCTAATGGCTTTGATGAAATCCAAAGGCCAAGTATAAATATTCAGGATGTTGCCTACAATTGCGAAAAATCTCATGAACTATCAATAGAACAGGCCTATGATCAGTTTCTTAACGCCTGGATTATCATACACCTTCTAAATCATAAAATTTTTGGTGCAACACAGAAATCTAAAAACATTGGAACTATCTTTAATATGAGTTTGGGATATACATTAGCCGATATTCGAAGCGAAAGAATGCAATGGTTTGTAGATAAGATGCTAGATTGTAGTGTAGAAAAGACCGGAAAAATTAAACATATACAAAACATATACCCTGAATTCAAAGGGATTGATATACCTAATCAAATATCAAATAATTTTACGATTAGTTCGTATAAAGGTTCTTCTGCACGCGAATTGGAGTATATCTGTAAGTTTTTGATGATAGATAAAAAACTTCATCCTACTATTAAATTCGATCCTACACTAATGGGATTTGGATCGGTACAAGCTATTCTGAGTGCTGAAAATAGTTTTGAGGTGGAATTGAATCAAGTGGATTTTGAGGATAATATTCAATATGCTGAGGCTGTAACACTTATTGAAAATATAACAAGAACTGCTGAGGAAATGAATCTGGAGTTAATGGTAAAACTTTCCAATAGCCTCATTTGTAATAATAATACGTTACAGATACCTAAAAAATCTTCAAAAGTTTATTTGAGTGGAAGGGCATTGCATCCTATTGCTGTAAATCTGGCAGCTAAACTACAGAGTAAATTTGAAGGATCGCTTGATATTTCGTTTTCCGGAGGAGCAGATTGTTATAATATTTCCAATCTGATACAAAGCGGTTTTAGTTTGATTACAGTAAGTACTGATCTGCTTAAGCCAGGAGGTTATGGGAGATTGAGCCAGTATTTTCAGGAGCTGATGAGGATTTTTGCAAACTACCAGGCTAAAAACATCAGGGAGTTTATTTTAAAATCAGGTACTGAATATGGGGTAAAAGAATCGGCTTTAGAGAGCCTTAGGAATTATGCCATCCGAACCCTAACCGATCCTGCATTTCAACAAAATGAGATTTCCGGTCTTACCATAAAATCAGATCGAAAGTTAGAACACTACGACTGTATTAGTTCGCCATGCACCGATGCATGTGCCACGCATCCTGATATTGCAGGCTATTGCTGGCACACTACAAAAAATGATGCTGACAAAGCAATTAATTCTATTCTCGCTGTCAACCCTCTTCCATCAGTTTCGGGTATGATAAGTAATGAACCATCACGGCTTATTTGTACAAGAATGTCGTACGATTATCCTGTTTTGATGCGCGATATTGAGCGATTTATTGCCGAATATGAACCGGGAGAATCTATGGGTTTGCCAGGGTTAAAAAAAATTAAAAAGGATGTTGCTGTAATTGGTGGGGGCGTGTCGGGGCTGGCATGTGCCTGGTATCTCAATAAATACGGTTTTACTGTGGATATTTATGAAGCTGAAAAAGATGCTGGTGGAGTTGCAAGAAAAGTTGTTCCTGAGTTCAGGCTTTCTGATTCTGCTCTTTTTAAAGATATTCAGCGCATTAAAAATGCCGGCATAAAAATTCTTACAAGTACTGAAATTGATAAGGAAAGGTTTGCCCGGATTCAGAAAACCTATCAATATGTTTATGTAGCAACCGGAGTTTCGGAAGCTGAAAAATTAAAAATTGATGGTGAAGATGCCAATGGAGTGATTGATCCGGTTATTTTTCTGTCGGAGGCAAAAATCAATAAAAAATACATTCCGGGTAAAAACATTGCAATTATTGGTAATAACTGGATGGCTGCTGATGCTGCCCGTACTGCCAAAAGACTCCTGGGAGAGGAAAATGCAGTAACTTTAATTTGCGATGGCAGTATTGATGATATGGAAATCGACATAAACTCAAGGGCTGCGCTTATTGATGAAGGTATTGAAATATTTGAGTATTCTATACCAAAAAAAATTCTTACTAACCAGGAGCACGTAGCTGGATTAGAATTGATTGAAACTGAAGTATATGATCAGGAAGGCAATAAACAGCCTATTATTAAAGAACTTGAAGGTACTGAACAAATATTTGAATTTGATACTGTAATTCCTTGTACCGGGCGAAAACCTAAAACCGGATTTGTTGATATCAGGAAATTGAAAAATAATAAAGATTCCAGGGCAACAAAATTAGATCATGTGTATGCCGGAGGTACTTTATTAAATCCTTCTGCCTCATTTATGGATGTAGTAGCTGATGCTAAACTGGCTGCCCACGAAATAGCGATTAATGCCGGGATTGAGATACCTGAAAATTTGTTTAAACAAACGAAAAGTATCGATATCCAAAAGCTGAAAATTCAAAAATCGCATCGTGAAAAACCTAACAGACCCGAAAAAATACCTTCTGACCAACGCAATAACTTCGATACCGTTATAAAAACACTAAAACCAGTAAAAGCACTTAAAGAGGCTGCGAGATGTTTGCAATGCGATACCTTATGTAATGTTTGCTTATCTGTTTGTCCGAACAAGGCTATGGTGGGTTTTGAAATTGAGCCGGAGAAATTGAAATTTCCCGTGGTTACTTTTAATAAAGAAGACTTTCGGGTTACTTTAAGTAATAAATTTGGAATTAAACAAAAATATCAAATTATTAATATTGCCGACTGGTGTAACCAATGTGGTAATTGTACAACGTTTTGTCCTACATCAGGGGCTCCATATAAAGACAAACTCAGGGTACATTTCAACCGTGAAGCTTTTAATAAAGACACCGAAGGATTTTTACTTACCCGGTTGGATAACAACAGCTATGTAATTACCATGAAAAAGGATGGAAATCTGGTAACACTTACCGAAAATTGGGATGCTCTCATTTTTGAAAATGATGATTGCATGGCTGTTTTGAACAAAGAAACTTTTGCTATTGAACAAATTGATAATTTTACGGATAAGAACATACTGGAGCTACCAGAAATATTGGAAATTAAAATCATTTACCGTGTGGTGAAGTATTATATTTAAGCATATTAATTAAAGCAAAAGACACTGTTGGAAATTTATTACAAGAATGGCTGAAAGCCTGGTTTCAACAATCAAATATTGATTTTGAAGAAGGCACAAATTCTCAAACCTTCCCCGATTTTCTTTTGGATAAAGACGACCATAAAAAGGGACTTTTAGAAGTTAAATCATTCGATTTTGATAGAGGCCCTGGATTCGATTTAGTAAATTTTGATTCTTATTGCAACTCGCTTTTAGATACTGCTTACAGAATTGATTCTGATTATCTGATTTTAGCCTATCAAATGAAAGAAGGCATAATTAGCTATTAAAAACGTTTGGTTAAGAAATGTTTTGAATAACTATGAAACACATACAGGT
>JAOZRY010001183.1 GCA_029939965.1 Bacteroidales bacterium
CGGGTAATGGTAATAACAGGCGAAGGAAAAGCCTTTGTGGCCGGAGCCGATATTGCAGAAATGGTTGATAAAAACCAGCCACAAGGAAGCGAATTTTCAAGACTTGGTCAAAATACATTTCGTTCGCTGGAGCAAATGGAAATTCCTGTAATTGCTGCAATAAACGGGTTTGCATTAGGTGGTGGTTTGGAACTGGCTATGGGTTGCGATTTCAGGATTGCCAGCAATAAAGCAAAATTCGGGCAACCGGAAGTTAATCTCGGATTAATCCCCGGCTATGCAGGCACACAGCGGCTTCCACGATTGGTTGGTATGGCCGATGCACTCTACCTGCTTATGACCGCCGATTTGATTGGTGCTCACGATGCCCTCCGAATTGGGTTGGTACAAAAAGTTACTGAGCCGGAAGCCCTTATGGAGGAAACCATGAAAATTGCAAAGAATATAGCATCCAAAGGGCCTAAAGCTGTAAAGCTGATAAAGAAGGTTGTAAGATCGGGAATGAGCATGGAATTTGAACAAGGCTGTAATTTGGAAGCAGAACACTTTGGCTCGCTCTTCGGAAAAGAGAATGAAGGCGAAACCGGGATGAAAGCGTTTTTGAATAAAGAAAAACCAAAGTGGTAGTACGCGAAAAATGTTAATGGGTTAATTGTACAGATGAGCAGGATTAAGTTTTTAGGAAGATTCTATAAATGCGAATTTCTTCGTTGCTTCAAAGTTTTAAAATCCTCATTTACAAAAGTAAACTCCGGTTTTAAAACCTCTTGCGCCTCGAACTTCACTATTTTTAGAACCTCCTTTTAGTTAATAAAGTATTTGTAATAATATGAAACAAATCATCTCAACTTTCTAACATCTAAATTCTAACATCCAACATCTAAACTCTAACATCTAAACTCTAACATCTAAATTCCAACATCTAAATTCTAACATCTAACATCTAAATTCTAACATCTAAATTCAATAATAAACACAAAACATGACCTACGACGAAAGATTACAAAAAGTAAGTGTGCTGGGTGC
>JAOZRY010000457.1 GCA_029939965.1 Bacteroidales bacterium
TACGCTCTAATCCCCATTCATTTTCATATCAATTTCATTACGGATTCCTTCAAGTTCTATCATCAATGGCTTTAGATTCCAGATAAAAGTGGAGTTTTCCCAGTATTGAGTAAGGTTATCTCTTTTCTCCCCATCTTTATATTTTACCTTGCGAAATTGCAGTCTGAGAATTTCAAACTCCGATCTCAGGTCAGGGAAATTTATTACTTCGGTTCGGTTTTGCAATGCTTCGATCAATACATTAAAAGCCCGGTTCACATTTTTTGAAAATCTTGTTAATTCAACCTTAACGTCACCAAAACCTCTTTGGAATTCGCATGTTCCCGAAGCTGATTCCAGCGATTGTAAAGTGTTGAGAAGTCGCATAATATATGAGCGGATATTCAGCCCATGAATAATAACTTTCTCCTGAAGTATCTCGTTTCGGGTGCCATCAACCACTTCATTGAGGAGCTGAATTTTGTTTCTGATTAATTGTCGTTTGGCGGCTGGAAGCTTACTTATTTGTCCGGAAATCACCGAATTATTAATGGTCATAAAAAAGGCTTGTTCCAGCACCAGTGCATCGGCAAGTGTTCCGGCAAATTTTTTACGGGCTTTTTCGGGCCAGAGCAAAAACGAAAGGGAAACAACGAGCAAAACGATTGCACCGGTATATAAAATTCGTAGCCAAACCAGATTGCTACTGTCAGGATTGGATAGGTAAAAAAGACCAATAATCATAAATGTCATGGCAGTAATCATCGCCACCATCCTGTTAAGATTAATAAACCAGATCATGAGAAAGGCACTGACTATCAATAAAATAAAATACGCCATCGTAGATATCGGAACAATAAATACAAACCCCAACGCAAGCAAGCTACCGACAACGGTTCCGGCCAACCTCTGTTTTCCCACCTTAATCGAAATGCCGAGGTTGGGTTTTATAAGCAAAACCGCAAATAAAACCAACCAGTATCCATATTCAGGTTTCAGTAAAAGTGAATATGCCATGGTAGAACCAATAATCAGAGCAGAGCGGATTCCGTGTCGAAAAGCTGGATTTGAGCTCTTTAACTTTCCAACTGCTTTTTTTAGTTTACTGAAAAAGGCGTTAAATATTTGTTTAACAGAAAATTCCGGGATTTCTATTTTTCTCAGAATCCCCGGATTTTCCAGGTCATTGTTTAGCGATTCAAGTGCTTTGAGGGTATTCATCACCGATACCCAGGATAAGTGAGAAGAATCGTTATACTCCCTTTTTGTTTTGTTTAAATACTCAACTCCAATATTCTTAATATCCTCTCTTAGTTTTGTTTGTTTGCCGTCATCCGGCCTTATTGTATTTGGGTGATGCCGATTGATCAGAGACTGAATAATATCTTTTATCCTTTTTTCTTCAATAACTAATGCGTTAAAAATTTCTGAATCCCATGCACTTACCCTGAATTGCCACATCAAAATCAGGTATTCGTATATTTTACCCAAACCGGTGTATAAATTCAGGTAGTTGGTTTCGAGGCTTTCGGGGCTGTCTTGTGTTAAACCAAATAGCTGCCACAGCCGTCTGAAATCTCCCAACGATTTTCTTAATTTGTCGCCTTTTTCCCGGGTAATATGTATTCCCGAAACTTCGTCAGGGTATTGGGCATGTATTGCCTTGTGATAGTCATTTATATTTGTAATGATAATTTCGATTTGCGATTTCAATCGTTTTACGGGTCGGGTAGGCCAGAGGATAAAATGAAATGTATAAACCAAAGATGTGGTCATTAGAAATAATCCTGCGTAAGCCAGACCTGATTGAAATGTGTGGGAAAAAGCTATTTCGACCACACTTAACGCCAGGATTGTAACAGCCGGAAAATCTGGTACTACACGGTTTCCAATAAGGAAAAACGTTACAAACGATGCAATAACAACAAATGAAATAGTAACAACATCATTTTGAGAAATTAGCGATACAGGGATCGAAATAAGTGTCATTAAAAGGCCGGTGGTGAGCATGGTGAAACGCCTTTCACGAATTGTAAATCCTATCTGCGATCTGCTAAACAACATGGCAGATATTGCTGCAAACATTGTCATGCCTGGCATTTGCCATAATATTACCACCGAAATAAGTATAACAACAAATGTTTTTATACTTCTTTTTAGCGCAAGAAACCCGGGGTCGATACCGAAAATCTGATTGGCAAATTTTTTTTTGTTAAACATCAATAGCTCATATTTTGATAGAAAGATTTAGCCTAATTGATGAATATCTTTTTTGTTTCGATACCCTGATCCGATTTAATTTTGAGCAGGTAAATTCCTTTGGGTAGTTCTGAAACTGAAATGGTAAACGTGTTGGTATAACCGTTGAAATCCCTCTCTATTATTTTGTTTCCCATTGCACCATAAATTTCAATGCGATTTAAATTGCCCTTATTTGATGTTACAGTAACAAAGCTGCTTGCCGGATTAGGGTAAACTTCAATTATCGGCTCATCCTGCTTTTCTAACTCATCCAAAGTAGTAACTCCACAATTTAAAATGAAAGTATCGAAGCATTCGGGAGTTGGTGGAAAGCAAACATTAAAAAAAAGTTTTTTATCCGGACACACAATGCAGTATGTCGGGTATCCAAAAAAAGTTTGCCCGTCAATTACTGTTTGAATGGCTGCATGTGCATTACCCTCCCTACCTGCACAAGGATTTGAAATCCCAAACTGCTCTTTGTAGTTGTTGATGGCTTGATTGTCATCATAAGGCGAAAGTCCCAGCATCAGTACATCGGCTGTTCCTCCACCCCAGTTAACATATACTTCTTCTAAAATTGGAGCATACGTCTGGCACGTACTTCACGTACTTTGAAACAGATCCAGAATTATGGTATTTCCGGCATCAAGCAAAGTATATAAATTCCACACTACACCATCAGAATCCGTTACAGTAAAATCACCCACACTTTTCCCATCAAGTGTTTTTAAAAGTTTATTGTATTCTGCCTCAGCAGGCCTTTCGCGATGCATGTGTTGCGGGTAAGCAAAAGCAATGGTGAATAATAAAGAAATAAGAACTGCGGTTTTTTTCATAGTTTGATGTTTTTAATTTATGGATAAAACATGTTTATCTAAACCAATGTGGCGCTATAATGTTCATCTCTTTTTCTGAGTAATTAGTGTGTGCCGGAAAACGCTGTTCCAGATAATAATCATCCGATGACTCAAAGTCTTCGGATGAGTTTATACCCCACGGTCATAGCCGTTAAGTTAATTTTTTTTCTCATTTAATAAACACCTTTTTAGTATAAATTTCCTCCCCATTCTGCACCATCACTACATAAATCCCTGTTTTCAGGTTTACCGGAATGGTGATTAATCCTAGTAAGGAAATATCCTGTTGTGCCACTACTCTTCCCATCATATCTGTAACGGTATCCCACACAAATTCGTAGCTTCCGTTTTGCAGGTTGTGGAAGGTGTTGGTTTTGGTATTTTCGAGGGTGGCTTCTGAAATATCTGCAATTTCTTTGATGGCGATATTGTAAATACCGTTTTTCATTGTTTTGGAAACCCAGTTGAATCATATCTGTTTCAGGTCTTTTGTCGATGGCCAGTTTGCCGTCGGGGCTGTAGG
>JAOZRY010001184.1 GCA_029939965.1 Bacteroidales bacterium
AAAGTAAAAACCCCGGAAGCACCAAGGCTATCCGGGGTTTTTTGTGTAAAATGAAATAGAGAAATATGAGTATGGTTAGGTTGGAAGTACAATTAGAAAAGCAGATGTGTTAAAATTAATAATACAGCCAGGTCGAACAGAAGTCCAATAATAATAAACCGCCACACCTGGTCAGCGATACAATTGTTTTCATCACCATTAAAAGGGCCAAAAATAAAGAACAACGGAAATAAAAATGCCATAACCTTGAGCAGAAATCTTATGGTTGGGCTTTGGTAAATTATTGTCATACTTTTTGAAAATTTAAATTTCGATTGGCTAAATTAATTCAATACCACACATAAGCATCCTGAAAATTCACGCAATACCAAAACCGGTTAACGATATGCTGATTTTGGTGTATTGATGAATTAAAGGGATTATCCAAAAGCTATATTCTATGGTTCTGCTGCGAATTTAGTGGAACTTACACAAATGCCTCAATGCTTCAATGTTTTAATGATTGAATGCTTTAATGCTTTAATGTAAACAATATCCGGCTACCCACATAACGTTGGACACTACTAATTGTCAATTCATTATAAATTAGTGTATTTTTCACTACCGAAATTTACGCAGTCATATTCTATCTATTCTTTTCATTTTCCGGAAAAATATCAATGTCCAATTAAACCTGAAGAATAAGCGGCAGAGCTGCGAAATATTTATAGCATCAGCGTTTCCCCCGATAAACCAAAGGTGCAGAGCACCGGAATATTTATTATTGGATTTAATATTTTGGTGCGCTGCACCTCGTGTTTTCGTGGGGGTGCATTTTCTATAAATATTACCGGTGCGCTGCACCTCTTCATTTTTAAGAAAAACATCAATTTGTCCTACTTCACAATGGTAGCACAATATCCTAACTTGAACAAGCCAGAAGATAGATTAGTTGAAGTATAAATTATTTACTGATTTTGAAGATGTTTTTTTGGGCGGCTACGGGCTTTCCGTTTGTAGTTGCCTTGTGCCCGCAGTATTTTTG
>JAOZRY010000043.1 GCA_029939965.1 Bacteroidales bacterium
TCTTAATTTGTAAAACTAACCAACATGTTGTTTAAATATTTTGTTGTCAATTTCCTGCTTTGCGGTTTCAATAATAAATCACAAATCACAAATCACAAATCATAAATTGATTTAATCAGCTTTTCCTGCCCGGCCTTTTTTTGTGCCTGAAATTTGACGGTTTGTATTTTCGGTTTCCTCCCGGTCTTCTCTTTATTTCGTAGGCAGGGGCATCACCAAGGTGCTCAGGCAGGGGGAGTTTTTGAATTTCATTACCAATAAATTCTTCAATTCTTTTAAAACTTCTAATCTCCTTCTGATTGATAAGCGTTATAGCAACTCCGGTTTTTTCGGCACGGGCAGTACGTCCCACACGATGTACATAATCTTCGGCATCTTGTGGTACATTATAATTAATTATGAGGCTAATATTGTCGATGTCGATTCCTCTTGAAACAATATCAGTGGCAACAAGAATTTGGGTTTTGCGATTTTTAAAATCCTGCAATACCTCTTTGCGTACATCTTGTTCAAGGTCGGAGTGAATGGCTTTAACATTGAACTTCATTTTTTTCAAATCGTGTTCAAGGTCTTTTACGCCGGCTTTGGTAGCCGAAAAAATCAGAATAGATTTCAATTCCTTTTTGCCTTCAATCAGGGTTTTAATAAGTTTATTTTTTTGTTTATCAAAAACCAAATATGCTGCTTGCAGCACATTTTCGGCAGGTTTTGAAACGGCAAGGTTTATCTCAATGGGTTTGTCCATTACGTTTCGGGCAAGCTTTCGGATATCCTGCGGCATGGTTGCCGAAAACATCAGGGTTTGTCTTTTTCGGGGTAAGAAGCTTATGATCTTTTGTATGTCGGGCAAAAATCCCATGTCTAACATCCGGTCGGCTTCATCAAGGATGAGTGTATTCAGCTTATCAAGTTTTACATAACCCATGTTGAGATGAGAAATTAATCGGCCGGGAGTGGCAACGATAACATCAGCCCCTTCGGCTAAAGCTTTCCTTTCGATATTGAAGGCGGTTCCTGTTCCGCCGCCATACACGGCAACCGAACTTACACCGGCAAAATAAGAGAAACCTTCGAGCTGCTGATCTATCTGGATGGCAAGCTCGCGGGTTGGCGAAATAATCAAAGCCTTTATCTTATCATGGTTTCCGCCTTCGCTCAAAATATTGTGAAGCAAAGGAAGTACATAAGCTGCTGTTTTTCCCGTACCGGTTTGGGCACAGGCAATTACATCTTTGTTTTCGATAATGGGTTGTATGGCCATTTCCTGTACCGGTGTTGGCTTTTCATATCCAATGGCATCAATGCCCTCCATTACATCATCATGCAAATGAAAATCTGTAAATTTCAAAGTAGATCGTTTTAATTTTTAAATTAATAACAAAACAAGCAAGTAATCATAATGTTTTCTATACTAAAGTCCTCTTTGCCATTCCTGCCTCAAATTTGCTAATTCGGGCTTTTGAATTGCCACGGAAAGATGGTTTAAAAGTGTGTGTTTATCGCGATTCAGAATTCCTTTTAAAACAAGGTAATTGGAAGCATGATCGCTTCGGAATACCGTTTCGGTTAACTCCAATTGCGAAATAAAAGTTTGTTGCTCAATCAATAAATCCAGAATATTCAATTCCTGGTATTCGCCCTTAAACCTGGTTTTGAAATGATCAGCACCATACGGAAAACTCAATACAAGTGTCGAAAGAAATTCGGGCTCAATGGCATTAATTACCACTGCTGAATTGGTGGCATGGTTTTTTGAATGTTTCTTTCCTCCCAGTCCATTTATTATCATTACAGAACTTTTTATCCCGGCTTGCTTTACCTTTTTCATTGCCTGGATGGTGGACGCAGCGGTTTCGCCTTTATTGATTATTTCGAGCAACTCATCATCTCCCGACTCAATTCCAACATAAATAATTTTTAACCCGGCTTGTTGCAATTTCTTCAAATCCTCAACATTTTTGTTTTTCATGTCTTTGGGTATAGCATAAGCCGATACTCGTGTTAGTTTTGGAAAAGAATGTTTGAGATGAGTTAAAATACCAATCAGCCTTTCAATGCTCAAAACCATGGCATTACCATCTGCAAGAAATACCTTACGGGTGTTTGGCAACTGCTTGGCAGCAATATCAATTTCAGCGAAAATCTTTTCTTCCGGTTTTATTTTAAATTGTTTTTGGGTGTACATTTCGCAAAAGGCACATTTATTCCATGAACAACCTGTAGTTACCTGAAAAATTAGAGAGTAGGCTTCGCTTGGCGGCCTGAAAACGGGTTCATCGTAGGATAATGGATTAGAAAACATCTGTAAAAAAAAATTTGCGCAAAGTAAGCAATTCTTTTAATCGTTTGGATAGATTACCTTTGCGATAACAAATAATTGAAATTGTGGATGCAATAAATGCAGCATATAGTCGGGGAGTTCAGGTAAGGTATATTACTGATGATATAGGTACTAATCCTGCTCTTGAAAATCTCAACCAAAATATCCCTGTGCTATTTTGATTGGAAATTAATCTTTGATCTGTTTATTTAGGTGGTCTCTAAAGGATTTGGTAATCTTAACTTTCATGAGTGGTGATGGTTTTTTTTAGATGATTGTCCAAATCTTTGAGGCTGATAAATTCACTATTGCCTGCTTCAACTTTAAACAACTCTTTTTTCAGATATTTTTGAACAGAAAGAAATTCGTTTTTTTGTTGTTAATATCATAAACTTAACCAATTAGGAATATTTTGGCATTTCATCATTGTTGCATTTCATCATTATAAACAAACTTATAGCAGAACAGTAGAATCATCGTTTACCACTAAAATAATAATAGAACCAAAAATATAGTTTTCTTGCATACACAAAATGTAATACGAGAAATGAAATGTGCCAAATTTTTCTGTATTTTTATAGCGACATATTTTTTACTTATGACAAAACTTTTAACAGTTATATTAATTTTTGTACTTTCAGGGTGTAGTGTGCTGGCAAGTAATTCTGATAGTCTCGAAAATTTGTTGAATCCCGGAAACGTATTTCCTGTTGAAGATAAAATCGAAACCCTCAAACATTTGAAAAAAACTGGCATTTCACCAGAAAAAACCATCGAATACGCAAAAAGCATAATACAATATGCCGAACTCAATGCTGACGAATCCAAAACTGCTTTGGCTTACAAAAACCTCGGTGTAATTTATTATTCTAAAGCTCTCGAAATAAAGAAACGAGTAAACGACATAAAGAATATTGCAGTAATTTTTGTTAATCGCGGATTAATCGAATTAAAAATGGATCAGCATAAAAAAGCAATTGATGATTTTTCAAATGCATTAAAAATTTATGAAAATCTTGGAAATAAACATGGCATGAACATCTCACTAACCAACCTTGGTATTCTCCATCTCATTCTTAATAATTCGGATACAAGTTTTGTTTTTTTTCAACGAGCATTAAAACTGGCCACAGAAATTGATTCTAAAAAATTAATCCATGAAGCCCATCTTAATCTTTCCAACTGGTATCAAGCTCAGGGCGATGCAGCTAAAGCATTTAAGCATTTTAAGATTAAAACAGCCATAAAGGACAAACTGTTTAACATTGAAGAAAGTGAAAAAATTAAGGAATTAGATGCGAAATATCAAACCGAAAAAAAACAAAACCAAATAATTTTGCAACAGACTCAATTAGCCGAAAACGAGATGAGGTTGAAGCGTAATAAACTAATTTCGATTTCGCTAACTGTTGGAGTTTTTTTACTGGCCTTACTTGGTGCTGCAATATTTTGGAATTTAAAGCAAAAGCGCAAAGCAAACATTTTGCTTGCAAAAAAAAACAAGGAGATACTTGGTCAGAAAAACGAAATTGAGATTAATAATAGTAAACTCAAAAACCATCAAAGTCGTTTGGAAACAATTGTTGAGCAACGAACAAGCGACCTGCTTAAAGCAAAAGATAAGGCCGAAGAAAGCGACCGGCTTAAAACTGCTTTTTTAAATGCAATGTCGCACGAACTTCGCACACCACTAAATGCAGTAATTGGTTTTTCGGATTTAATGATTTTTGAAACAGAAGATGAATTAATATTAGAATTTGCAAAAAGCATTAATATAAGCGGGAAACATTTGTTAGGTATAATTGAGGATATTTTTGACCTATCCATGATCGAAAGTGGAGATTTTAACATACAAAAAGGGAGTTTTGAAATCACCGAATTTCTCGATGATTTTGCTACAACAGTGAAATTTGAACAAGAAAAAGAGGACAAGCAAAACATCGAAATTCGTTATACTCCTCCCGAAAACTGTAAAAATTTACGCATTAATTCCGACAGCCAGAGGATTAAGCAAATATTTACTCATTTAATAAAAAATTCGTTACGTTTTACTCATCAGGGATTTATTGAATATGGGTTTTCAAAAGAAATTTATAACAACAAGCCTGTACTTAAATTTTTTGTGAAAGATACCGGGATTGGGATTTCAAATGAAAAGCAGAAAATTATTTTTGATATTTTTCGTCAGATCGACGACACCGATACTCGTAAATATGAAGGTATAGGAATTGGTTTATCAGTCGCAAAACGAATAACTGAATTTCTCGGCGGAAGCTTATGGTTAGAATCTAATCGGGATAAACCCACTGGTAATAAAAAAAGTGATGAGTATGTTTCGCAGTTTTATTTTACTATTCCTTTCGATACCGAAGACAACAAAACTATTATAAATGATAATGCAGAGTTGAAAGTAAAATCAGAACCTGAAATTAATAACCTGAAAATACTAATTGCTGAAGATGACATACACTCCTTTAATTACCTAAAAATAATTATCAATAATTTTGCGAAAGAAATTTTACATACAAAAACTGGTGAAGGTACTGTAAAATGTTTTCAGGAAAATTTGGATATTGACCTGATACTAATGGATATAAATATGCCAATAATGAATGGCTACGATGCCACACGCAAAATACGCGAAATCAACAAGGATGTTGTAATAATTGCACAAACTGCATTTGCTCTGTCCGGCGACCGCGAAAAAGCCATTGAAGTCGGTTGTAATGATTATATTACAAAACCCCTTAGGAAAAAAGTGCTTTTTGAAATGATTGGGAAATATTTGAATACTATAAAATAAAAAGTAAAAAAAATATCTTACTCAATATTTTAGATATTGGAAACTAAATTACTGAAATCGAACTTGCTTCTGTTAATTACCGCTATTATTTGGGGGTTTTCGTTTGTTGCTCAGAGGGCAGGCATGGAACATGTAGGGCCGTTTACTTTCAATGGAGTCCGGTTTGCATTGGGGAGTGTTTCCCTTTTGCCCCTTTTGTTGTTAAAGGCCAACAACGAGATGAAATCGGGTATAAATCAAAAGTGGAGTAAACAAACCTTGTTTGCCGGAATTGTTGCAGGAACTGTGTTGTTTGTTGCAGCTGCTTTTCAGCAGGTTGGAATAATATATACTACAGCCGGTAAGGCTGGTTTTGTTACCGGACTGTATGTGATTTTTGTTCCTGTTTTTGGAATATTTCTCCATCAAAAAACACAAATTAGTGTATGGCTTGGTGGAGTATTGGCTGCTGTTGGGTTATATTTTTTGAGTATCAACGATAGTCTTTGGCTGGAATTTGGAGATATGTTAGTGCTGATTAGTGCTATTTTTTTTGCTATTCATATTCTTGTTATTGGTAGATTTTCATCAAAAATAAATGCCATCCGGCTTTCGATTATCCAGTTTGCAGCTTGTTCGATTTTGAGTATGGCAACAGCCATTTTTACGGAAGAGATAATTATTTCAAAAATTATTGATGCAGCTATTCCAATCATTTATGGTGGGGTTTTTTCAGTTGGTATTGCATATACTTTGCAGGTTATCGGGCAAAAAAGGGCACACCCTTCAGCAGCATCAATAATATTGAGTCTTGAGGCTCTTTTTGCAGTAGTTGGAGGGTGGCTTTTTTTGAGCGAACAAATGACACAACGAGGTCTCTATGGTTGTGGGCTAATGCTTACCGGAATGATTCTGGCTCAAATTAAGAGTGGTGCAAAATAAAAAACCTACGCATTTCTCCAAATGGCATCTTCTACCATCATTGTAAAAAGGTCAGTCAGGGATAAGCCCATTTCCATGGCCATCTTTGGAACAATACTTTCTTTGGATAGCCCCGGAACAGTATTGATTTCGAGAAAAACTAACCGATCATCATCCTGGTTGTAAATGTAATCAGCTCTAACCACACCTTTACAGTTTAGCCCTTTATAGAGCATTGCCGATTGTTGCTTAATGTTTATCTCAAGCTCTTCGGGAATATTGGCTGGCAAAATTTCTTCGGCAAGATCGGGAAGGTACTTTGATTCAAAATCGAAAAACTCTTTTTTACTTATAACTTCACAAATCGGAAAAACTATAAGTTCATCTTTACTTTGAATTACAGCACAAGTAAACTCCCTGCCTTTAATAAATTCCTCAATCAAAATTTCATTATCTTCTTTAAAAGCGAGTTCGATCGCGTTTATTAGTTTACCGGGTTCGTTTACCTTGCTCATACCCACACTCGAACCACCGGCATTTGGTTTTACAAAAACCGGTAATGTAAGTTGCTCCAGAATTTGATCTTTAGAATAATCCTGGCCACGAAACAAATGTGTCGATTTTGATACATCAACACCATAAGTTGAAACTACCCGGTTGCAATAATTTTTGTTAAATGTAATAGCTGATGCCAGTGTGCCCGAAGATGTGAAAGGAATATTTAGCATTTCAAAATAGGCAGGCATCTTTCCGTTTTCGCCGGGAGTGCCGTGGATGGCACAAAACACACATTGAAACAAAATTTTCTTTCCATTAAAATCAAGGCTAAAATCATTTTTATTGATCTGATGCTTCTTTCCTTGAATTTCAAAAAACCAATCATTCCCTTTAATCTGAATGAGGTAGGTTTCATATTTCTGTTTGTCGAGCATTTCTGCCGCAATAATTCCGCTTTTAATCGAAATGTTGTATTCACCGGAATCTCCTCCTGCAATAATTGCAATATTTTGTTTCATCTGCTAATAAATATTTTGTTAATGCTTGTAATGTTTTAATCGAAATTGAGGCTGCAAATGTAGTGAAATTGAAGGTGATCTGAAATTACAGCAAAGGATTTTATATCGAATACCTGTTTTTCTTTTTCTTTTTTGAGGCATAAACTAACCTTGGTTGGGAGTGAAGCAATAATTAATTAGCTCTTTCAATTATATCATATCTTTGCACGCAAATCCGGCAATAATTTTAACAACAAAAAGTTAGTATGTCAAATTTTTTCCCAGGAGGGAGGAATAGTAACTCAACAAATTTAGCATTAGATCGTGCATGGGATTACTGAGATTTTTATCAAGTAAGGCGTTTTTCAGACAATTGGGTGTTTCCGGGTTAATCATAGTGTTGATTCTTTGGTTAGCCTTTACATCCATCAATTTCTATACAGATCATGGCAACGAAATTGAAGTGCCCGGACTTATTGGGGTTAATTTTGATGATCTTGAAGAATTGGATTTTGAAGGGGAATTCAACTTTATTGTAATCGATTCGGTTTATGATGATCATTTTAACCAGAGGGAAATTGTTCTTCAGGATCCCCACCCCGGTTCAAAAGTTAAAGAAGGTCGGCAAATTTATGTTACCATTGTTGCCACACAGCCCGAAATGGTGTATATGCCCGATCTGGTCGATCTCTCTTTGCGACAGGCTTTGAATGAACTTAAAGCGAATGGCTTGAAACTGGAAAAGATGGAGTATGTACCTAATTTTGCTAAAAATGCAGTTTTGACTCAAAAAATTGAAGGCGATACAGTTTTGCCAGGTGTCGAAATATTGAAAGGAACATCTGTTGAATTGGTTCTTGGTAAAGGGTTGAACAATGAAAAAATAGATGTTCCGTTTTTTATTGGAATGACAGAAAGTGAGGCTATAAAAATGCTTACCCATTCATCATTAAATGTTGGATATCTGAAATACCTTGATGGAAGAGATAAAATTCATTCAAAAGTTTATCAACAACAACCTCCGGGTATCGAAAACCAAAAGGCCGAATATGGTGCTTTTGTGGATTTATGGTTCAGATCTGAGCTTTACTTTAATTTCGATTCATTAAAACAATCATATACTGCAGACTCTCTTTGGATTGAGAGTGTTATTAAATAATTTAGTATCGAATGAGAAATTTTTTGTCGGCCATATTGCTATTTATACTTTCTTTTTCAACTTTGTTTGGACAGGAAATATTAACAGGTTTGCCGGAAAATCCTGTTATTAAAAAAGCTCTAAAGCAACAGCAGATAAAACAAATAGATCATGTTTTTAAATCATCGCGCATAGAAATTCCAAATTCGGTTTCACTTCCTTTTTTTGATGATTTTAAGCAAGATGGTTTTTATCCTGATACTTCGAGATGGGTAGATAATTACGTTTATATCAATCAGGATTTTTCTTTGTTTCCACCATCATGGGGGACGGCTACTTTTGATGCTATCAATCAGTTCGGTGATATTTACTCAAATGCCAATCCGCTACAGTTTTTTGCTGACCAATTGAGTTCTAAACCGATCCGCCTGGATTCGGTTTTCGATCCTGCACCACAGGCTTTGTTTCCCTCCGATTCGGTTTATCTGAGTTTTTATTATCAACCCCAGGGTGTTGGCAACGACCCACAGCCACAGGATTCGCTTGTACTCTCATTTGGTTATTATACCGGCAATTTTGTTTTTGGCAGAGTAGATTCAATACCTGTTCCGGTAGATATATATGGTGTGGATACCATTTTTCCGGGCGATACACTTCTATCGCCTTGCGACCTGACATGGGGAATCAGAATACTGGACACACTTTATCCCGGCGATACAGTGGTGCTTCCATGCGATTCAGTATTAATTCCCGAAACGAAGTGGCTTCCTGTGTGGTCTTCGATGGGTATGACCTTGGATAGTTTTAGGATAAAAAATGACACTTTTTATTTTGAGCAGGTTTTTGTTCCGATTATTGATTCCGCTTATTTTAGAAACGATTTCCAGTTCCGATTTCATAATTATGCGAGTATTTCGAACGATAACCTGCAAAGCTGGCAAAGCAATTGCGATTACTGGAATGTGGATTATATTGTTTTGGATAAAAACCGTAGCCGTCTCGATACCACCCACAAGGATATCACCTTTGTGGGAAAAGCACCATCATTCCTTGAGAAATACCAAAGTATGCCGTTTTATCAATACAGTGATGATCCGGTTAGTGATTTAAAGCTGGGTTTGAAAATGTATATTAGTAATCTCGATGTAGGTAACCAGACCGCAGAATATACATACGAGGTTTATAATGATCAGGGTGGTCATGAATTTGGTTGGGATGGTGGAAGTGGTGACTTGCAGCCATTTAATCAAAGTGGATATACAAAAATCCCTACTTTTGCATTTCCGCCCGTAAATGGGGTGTTCCCACCATTTGGCAATCGCGATAGTATTTATTTCGACATTCATCATTATCTTGTTGGTGACGTTCAGTTCGGACTTACCGATACCATGAGTTTCAGGCAGGAATTTTACAATTACTATGCTTATGATGACGGTACTCCGGAATTTGGTTATGGTCTTACTCCGGCAGGCTCTCAATTGGCTTATCGTTTTACCCTGAACAGAAGGGATACTTTGCGTGCCGTAAAGTTTTTCTTTAACAAAACCCTCACCGGAGCTAATCAGCAGTTTTTTAATATTGCTGTTTGGAACGATTTGAATGGCAGGCCTGGTAATTTGATTTGGCTGGAGGAGCGCCAAAAACCGGTTTTCGAAGATAGTCTTTATAAATATTGTACCTACCACCTTGTAAAACCATCGTATGTTGATTTAAATTTTATTGATACTGCCAGGTCAGATAATGTACCTGTACAGGGAACTTTTTATGTTGGATGGGTTCAAAATACAAACCACAATTTAAATGTGGGTTTCGATGCCAATAATGATGCAAGTAGTAATATTTTTTATAATGTTACTGCCAACGAATGGCAAAGTAGTAGCTACAGTGGGGCTTTAATGATTAGGCCTGTGCTTGGAGCAAAGCTCACCGAAAGTCTGCCTCAAATTAAATCCTCGATGGATTTGTTTAGGATTTCTCCAAATCCTTGTTACAATGGTAAGGTTAGTTTAAAGTTTATGAGTTATCCGGGTCATTCACCAATCCCCGAATTTATTACGTTGGAGGAAGTAGTTTTGCAAAAAATGGAAATTTATGTTTTCAACCTAATGGGGCAGCGTGTTTTCCAGGGCAAATATCAAACTTCAATCGACCTGTCAAATTTGAATAATGGCATATATATCGTACAGGTGCTTGATCTGGTGAACAATGTTAGTATGTCTCAAAAGTTGCTTATTACAGAATAATATAATGTCACAAGACCAATTTGATAACCACGAAGAGCAGGAAGAGCAGGAAGAGTTATACGAACATCACAAGATAATTGTTGATCCGGGTCAAAGTTTGATGCGAGTCGATAAATTTCTTACCAACAGGCTTGAGAATGTTTCCAGAAGTAAAATACAAAGTGCGGCAAAAGCCGGAAGTATTTTGGTGAATGAAAAATCCGTAAAATCCAATCATCGCATTCATCCCAATGATGTTATTTCGGTAGTGTTGCCCACTCCGGTCAGGGAATTTGAAGTTATTCCCGAAAACATCCCTCTCGATATTTTATATGAAGATGATGATGTGCTGGTTGTAAATAAAAGTGCTGGGATGGTGGTTCATCCCGGGCATGGAAATTACACCGGAACATTGCTCAATGGACTGGAATATTATTATAGAGATCAGGACGATGTTATTCCGGCATTGGTTCACCGTATCGATAAAGATACTTCAGGGGTTTTGCTGATAGGCAAAAATGAGATGGCTCAAACAATACTCGGAAAACAGTTTTTCGACCATTCTATTAGCCGCCGATATTTAGCTTTGGTGTGGGGCGAACCAAACGAAGCCGAAGGAACGATAACAGGAAATATTGGTCGTAACCCTGCAAACCGGTTGCAAATGTTTGTTTTTCCGGATGGATCACAGGGTAAACATGCCATAACACATTATAAGATTATCGAAAAGTTTGGATACGTTACACTACTCGAATGTACGCTTGAAACCGGAAGAACCCACCAGATACGAGCACACCTTACATTTCTTGGTCATCCAATATTTAATGATGAACGCTATGGTGGCGACAGGATTATGAAAGGAACCACCTTTACAAGGTATAAGCAGTTTGTGCAAAATTGTAAACGAGCAATTCCGCGCCAGGCACTACATGCAAAATCACTCGGTTTCCTCCACCCAACCAGTGGTAAAGAATTATTTTTTAATACAGATCTGCCGGAGGATTTTAGTGAAGTAATTAACAAATGGCGACATTATGCCAAACACAGAGAGCTTTTTTCTGATTAGTACTTGATAAAGATTCTACTCCCATTTTAGAGGTAAACAGCGATTGTGTTGTTCTGGTAATAAGTTCATTTATAATGATGAAATGCGATAAGGAGACAATCATTGAATCATTTTAGCATTGAAACATTTCATCATTGAATCATTTCATTCCTTACCAAAACATTTTTGATCCAAATATTAAAATTCCAATTATTACAGCGACTATGGCAATAATGAGAACTGCTCCTGCTGCCAGGTCTTTAATCATTCCGGCAGTTTTGTTGTGTTCAGGCGAAACTTTATCTACGAGGAGTTCAATTGCGGTATTAAAAGCCTCTGCTGCAAAAACCACCCCGATTGTTAATGTTAGCAATATCCATTCGGTTGTATCAAGCGAAAAGTAAATCCCGCCCGTAACTACCACAAAAGTGGCAAGCAAGTGAATCCAGGCATTGTGTTGTGTTTTGAGAAGGTAAAAAATACCCCTGAAAGCATATTTAAAACTTACTATTCGTTTATAAAAAGAGAACTTGTTTTTGCTCTGTTTATCCTTCATCATTTTATAAAATTACCCATCAAGATAAAATTTAGCCTGTATGATTTTTCTTTTAATTAGTCTCTGCAAGAAAACTCAATATCTCAGGAAATGGGTGTCAGAAATCGCTGAGATCGAGGCGGAGGAAGTGTTGAAAAACAAGGAGTTTACTTTTGTAAATGACTGTTTTCAACACAAGTCCAACGATGATATCGACGTTTTCTGGCGCACACTAGTTGTCAGGGTTTGGTCATCAATCCCTTATTCCATTGGAATTGGTCTGTAAAACATCATTTTTCCTTTAGTAACATGCTGGATGTTGAATTTGCTTAATCCAACCTTTCTTCCCGAAAAGTTAGTGTTCTGATGAGCCAGCTCAAAAATCTTATTTTCCTGATCGATTACCCGATAAACTATAGCTGTGTGATGAGCCATCGTTTCGGTGTAAGTAATTCTACCTTCGGTGTATTCAAGTTTTACATTTTCAAATTGAATCAGATCCCCAGGTAGCACATCCTGTTTTTTTGGGTTGTACAGATCGCCATATTCATATTCCCAATCCCATATTGCATCATTCTGGTTAAGAGCTTCAGCAGCAAGGTCCCAGCATTCGCCTCTGTTTACTTGTGTGCCAATGGTGCTTGTAACATAGTCGATTATTTTTTGGTTCAACTCAGGAATTTGATCCTGGGCAAACGATGCGTTAAAACCAAATAGAATTAGAAAGGTGATGCTTAATAATTTTTTCATATTTATCTGTGTTTCAGACTTCATTAGGCTCTTAAAAAGCCACTAACGCTAACATGTTAACGATGTTTGTTTCCCGCTTTGCGGTTTCAATAATAAATCATAAATAATAAATCATAAATTGAATTAGTTTCTACTTACTCTGCATTGCAACCAAATTTTAAAATCCTCATTTACAAAAAGTAAACTCCGGTTTAAAAATTTGTCTGCGCCTTGATTAAGCGAATCTAATGAAGTCTATATTTGGCAGCATAAACAAAAAAAGCCGGAAAATTTTCCGGCTTTTTGATTTGGTAGCGGGGGGCGGATTCGAACCACCGACCTTTGGGTTATGAGCCCAACGAGCTACCTCTGCTCCACCCCGCAATATATTTTATTTCAAATGAACGTCAATTTAATCCCCGTATCCAAATTTGGGTTTGCAAAAATAGATAAATATTTTGTTTCTTTGCAAAAATTTTGAAAAAAAAATTCAAATGTCGCATAAAGCCGGATTCGTCAGCATTTTAGGAAAACCAAACGTAGGAAAATCTACACTTATGAATGCCCTCGTTGGAGAGAAATTATCAGTAATTACTAAAAAGGCTCAAACCACAAGGCACAGGATAAAAGGAATTGTGAGTACAGACGATTATCAAATAGTGTTTTCTGATACACCCGGGATTTTAACTCCGCATTACAAGTTGCATAAGTCGATGATGGAAAATGTGGACGAGGCATTCACGGATGCCGACATAA
>JAOZRY010001185.1 GCA_029939965.1 Bacteroidales bacterium
TAAAATTAATTTATTAATAATATACCTAATGACCACCTAATGACCACCTAATGACTACTTAATGACTACCTAATGACTACCTAATGACCACCTAATGACCACCTAATGACCATCTATAAATTCCTCGTCATTTATTAAACTCTGCCAACGCTATCATTAATTGTTCGAGTTTTGCTCTGGCCTCACGCGATGTACAGCTAAAATTATTTACTACCATCGAAAAAGCAATTTCCCGTCCCGATTTGGATTTCACATATCCGGCATAAGCCTTTACCCGATTTACTGTTCCGCTCTTTGCCCGTAATTCCCCTTCAGCAATCGTACCTATAAACATATTTTTAATAGTACCTGTTTCGCCGGCAATAGCCAATGAGTTGTAGAAAGTGTCGAAATACTCACTTTCAAGTTTCATGTATTTAAGCAAATAAACCATTTGTCGCGGGGTAATGGCATTATATTGCGATAGGCCACTACCATCGTGTAGCGACATGCCTTGTATGTCCATCCCTTTGTTGTCCCAAAAGCTTAAAACAGAATCGATTGAACTGTCAGTTTCAGGTTTTGCACCAAGTTCAATACCCGATTGGATTAAACAGTGCTCGGCAAATAAGTTAATGCTATGAATATTGGTTTGTGCAATAATTTCGGAAAGCCGGGGGGACTGTGTAGTGTAAAAATCTTTCGAGCCCATATTTTGGTCTCCACCATTGTTATGCAACAGGCGCATGGTTGTGGCTGCCTTTTGTAGTTTAATTTTATTGCTGACTAAGGCCGAATTTAATTGCAAAGCTGCAATAAGTGCCGGGTCAGGTATTGATCCTTTTACCGGAAAGTCTGTTTTATTTACAGGCAATTGCCCCCGGATATAGCGATTGTTACAGTATGGGGCACCAAAGATGTAGGCATTATCGTAGGAAATAGAATCGGCCGTAACTGTGTTATCGAAAATAAGGTTTGGGACATCAGGGACAAGTTTTGATATTTCAACTGTGCCGCCGATTTTGTTGCCTGTGTTGAAAAAAA
>JAOZRY010000458.1 GCA_029939965.1 Bacteroidales bacterium
GTTTTATCGAACAATTAATGCTTTTCGTGTAAGCATACTGCTTGTTGTTTGCAAACTGTAAAAATACTGCCCTGCAGGTAAATCAGAAGCATTGAGGATAATGTTATGCGTCCCACCCAAAAATTTTGCATTTATAACCTCTTTAATTAGAGTTCCTCTAACATCAAACAACTGAATCAAAACCTGCTCAGGTTCTACCAATGTAAATCGGATATTGGTTTCGGTACTGAAAGGATTGGGGAAATTCTGCAAAGCTGATATGTTGTAACCAATATTATTTATTGAAGATATGTTCTGGTTAGCAGCTCCCGGAGTATAATCAGGCATCATAAACCAGTCGTTACTGCCATCAGGAAAACGTCCATAAGAAGTGTCGGTAATTTGTTCAGTGTAGGTCAGAGTATCAATAATTTCCTGATCCGGACTCCACAATCCGATTTGTTCACCACTACCACTTAATTTAAAATTAAGATTCAACACACTTGATGCCTCCTCTTTATTAGCATAAAACAAAATAAATCCTCCGGCAGGAACTGTAACCGAATCAGGATGAATATCAGGAATCATGTAAGCTTCTGCTACATCGAGAGCATCGTACATGTAGTATCCACCAAGCATTACATCTTCGTTGCCTGCATTGTAAATCTCAATCCAATCAGGATAATCACCCTGAGGGCCGGCAAGGGCTGAATCGTTACTAGCCATAAACTCGTTGATGTAAAGCTCAACGTCAACAGCCGGATTGGGATTATTATTTGGTGCTCCTGGTGTAATTTCGGACATAAAATACCAATTGTCGCTGCCATCAGCAAATCGACCATAACTGGTATCTGTAATTTGTTCAGTGTAGGTCAGAGTATCAATAATTTCCTGATCCGGACTCCACAATCCGATTTGTTCACCACTACCACTTAATTTAAAATTAAGATTCAACACACTTGATGCCTCCTCTTTATTAGCATAAAACAAAATAAATCCTCCGGCAGGAACTGTAACCGAATCAGGATGTGTATCAGGAATCATGTAAGCTTCTGCAACATTAAGAGTATCGCACATGTAATATCCACCAAGCATTACATCTTCGTTGCCTGCATTGTAAATCTCAATCCAATCGGGATAATCGCCCTGTGGCCCGGGAAAAGAGGAATCGTTGCTGGCCATAAACTCATTGATGTAAAGTTGAACAGGTGGAGGCGAAGGATTTGTATTAGTAGCACCGGGTGTAAAATCAGACATAAAACCCCAGTTTTCGGTTCCATCAGGATATCTGCCATAAGAAACATCACCCGTTTGCTCACCATAAGTAAGGGTATCAACGACAGCACTTTGGGTATTCCATAATCCAATTTGTTCACCACTGCCACTCAATTTAAAATTGAGATTCAATACACTTGAGGCCTCCTCTTTATTAGCATAAAACAAAATAAATCCTCCTGCAGCTACAGTAACCGAATCAGGATATGTATCAGGAATCATGTAAGCTTCTGCAACATTAAGAGTATCGCACATGTAATATCCACCAAGCATTACATCTTCGTTGCCTGCATTGTAAATCTCAATCCAATCGGGATAATCACCTTGTGGCCCGGGAAAAGCAGAATCATTACTTGCCATAAACTCATTAATGTAAAGCTGAGCATTGGCTGTGTTGGTTAGTGCGAAGAATGAAAGCAACATGGCAAACATTCCACCAATAAAAATGTAGTTTTTCTTCATTTTAAATGTTTATTAAGTAAATAGATCATTTTTATTTTTCTCAGCAAATATACATTCAATAATACTAAGAACTGATGATTTTTATACTCTATTAAAACTATACAGGCAGGATTTTGCAATTAATGTAATTGTATATTAGAGGAACTGTACCACTACAACAACCCTGTTATCATTACTGATAATAAGAGCATTAACCCCAAACTATACCTATACACATTGCAGAAACATCCATACATGAACACTGCACAAAAGTGTTGTTTTTTTGTTTAAAGTATCTTTGCAAACTAATTTAAATTCTACTTGCTATGTCTCTTCTTTATAAAAATGTAAAACAGTTGGTATTTGATATTGATGTTTTTATTGATACAGTTGAACAAGGTGTACTTGTATTTAAACAAGGTGTAATCAATTACCTGAACGATGAGAGAGCAAGTTTTGCCGACAAAGTTGAACAAATTGATAAACTTGAAGCTTCTGCTGATATGTTGCAACGGAAAATTGATGATGAATTTTACAGACATTCCATTCTCCCACAAAATGCAAGCGACATCGAGAGTATGCTGGATAAAATTGATGAGATCATCGACATTTCCAAAGATAATCTGTATCAGACAAAGCTGAAAGTCTGGCAGATGTGCTTTCGATACTGGCATTGAAAATGAGCTTATGATAATATTGTTTTTTCTTTCGAGTGGTTTATTTTTAGGATGGTCGCTTGGTGCCAACGATGCAGCTAATATTTTCGGAACTGCTGTTGGCACACGAATGCTTCGTTTTAAAACAGCAGCAATTGTAGGATCTATTATTGGTATTGGGATTTATAAAGGAGGTAAACAAATTAAATTTAATATTCTTGGAGGCATTAGCCTGGGATGGATAGCCACTCCAATCGCGGCTGGAATTATTACTTTCTTCATGCTCTTTTTTGTAAACAATGTGTTTCGGCAAGATGTAGGTGGCGACCGGCAATTGATTCAAATCATACAGGAATCAACACCAGATTCCACCACAAAAAACATTCAGGAAATCATAACCTATGACGGTAGTGATACATCTCTAACACAAACAATTGGAGAAAATGGTTACAAAAATAATGACGTGGTAATATTAAGGAATAACAAAAACATTTTATTCTATTTTATCATCGGTTTATCAGTTTTACTAATTATTGCTATTGCATTAATTTTTTGGTTACAAAAGCTTAAACGACATTCTTTGCTCGCATCTGCACAACACCGGGCAAAAAGCAAAAGTTACAAACTGAAAATTGAACAGTTGGAGAGGGGCATGGAGGATAAAATGCACTTGCAGGATAATTTAAGTAAAGAGTTGAAATTCAGGCAAGGCGAAATGGTTACAATGGCAATGAGTATTATTCGTAAAAACGAATTCCTCAATAACTTAAAAGGTGAAGTTGTAAAAATACGGTCGAAGGTGGTCGATCAGGAAACCAGGCTTGGGCTGAACAAACTTTCATTAATGATTACACAGGATCTTTCTATCGACAGAGACCGTGAAAAGTTTCAAATGAACATTAGTACTCAGCACAGTAACTTTATCCAAAAACTTACCGAATCCTTTCCAACAATGACGGAAAACGAAAAAAGACTTGCTTCGCTGTTGCGCCTAAATCTTTCGTCAAAAGAGATAGCATCGATATTGAATATTTCGCCCAAAAGCGTGGAGATGAACAGGTATCGTTTGCGTAAAAAACTAAAGGTTAACCCCAAAGTCAATCTCAACGATTTCATCAGGCAGTTTTAATAGAAACACCCTGAGTTGAACTGAGCCCTAATGGCTTACTCAAAAATAACTTCCGGTTGTTTATTAATTAGTGTCCGTCCATAAAGTCGTCTTTTTTTGATTTAAGATATAAGATTAG
>JAOZRY010001186.1 GCA_029939965.1 Bacteroidales bacterium
TATTTTCCTTTAAATTCTTTCATGTCAATATAGTTTTTTCAAAGATACTGCTTTTGTTCTTGTTGATTTTTCTTGAGTTTGTGGTGGTTTTAATAAATGGTAACTTTTTCATTTACACCATCTGATCCAGCTTTACATCTTTGGCTTTCTTTTTAAAGTCATCCCATGAAGGATCATCAAAATCGAAATCCCCGATATTATTCTTAATAAATAGTGCAATTTTTTCAACGGGTTGGTAGAGTAAGGATTTATTTTTAAGATCGTTCTTCAGAATAGATGAATTGCTGTCGATCATATTAAAAACCATGATGAGTACACTCATTATCAAAGCACCTTTAAAGAATCCAAAAATTAGTCCGGCGAGCCGGTTGAGAAAACCAAGTGCAGCAAGCGAGGCAACTTTATCTAACAATCGTCCGATGAGCGAAACCAATAATACTACACCAATAAACGTAATTATAAAAGCTGCGATAAATACCCATCTGTGCCCCATGTCAAAGGTATCGGCCAGCCAGACCGCCACAACATCAGAGAAATAAATTGCAAAATAAATCCCCAAAATAAGTGCTGCCACTGATGCAAGTTCCTTAATAAGGCCTTTGCGGTAACCCGAAATAGCCAACAATACAATAGGAAGGCCAATTATCAAATCTAAGTAATTCATTGTCATTTCAATTTTCGTGTTAGTTCGGATGCAAATACAAAATCATCTATCTCTTTATTTCCGGTATTTAGGATATCATCTTTAGTACCTTCCCACCACAACTTGCCTTTGTAGATAAATGAAATACTATCGCCAATTTCCATTACAGAGTTCATATCGTGGGTATTAATTACCGTTGTAATTTGATACTCTTTTGTAATTTCACTAATTAAATTATCAATCACATTTGAAGTTTGCGGATCAAGGCCGGAGTTGGGCTCATCGCAAAAAAGATATTTAGGGTTTAACGCAATGGCACGTGCTATGGCTACACGCTTTGTCATCCCGCCACTTAATTCTGAAGGCATCAACTTATTTG
>JAOZRY010001187.1 GCA_029939965.1 Bacteroidales bacterium
CCAAATCGTGACCTAAAGTAAGATTGATAATCTCAGCTCTTTCTGGCTCATAAAGCGTCACAGCTAAAAACGTATTTGTGTCTGCTATAATTTTCATAAGTACAATTGTACTTATATCTATTTTTTTTGTCAAGCCAAATTTTTAGGACTGAATTCTGTATGCCGAACGTTTAGCTCACTGGTTGCAGGGGTTTACAGAAAAGTTGTTCGTGATGATAAAGTTTATTAAACCACAACTTTTCAAAGCGGCTGAGACCCCTGCAAACCAGTGAAGCGCCATGTTGGAAATCCGGTTTTCGATTTAACTTTGAACTTGAATACCGTGGAATATTAATGTGCATGGATAGCTCTATCCAAAACCTTAGCCGCCCACTGATTGATACTTTTGCCGCTGGCCTGGGCAGCAGAAGCAACTGATGCATGAATATCTACCGGAATTCTCAGCATAAGATTGCCTGAATATGGCTTGTTTGGCTCTTGACCAAGCTCAGCGCAGGCAGCAAGATAATTATCAACGGCCTTGGAAAAGGCATTCTCCAGTTCATTTACAGATTCTCCATGAAAACCGACAACATCTCTAATGCCAATAATGTGACCAACAAAAATATGATCTTCGGAGTCAAACTCAACTTTAGCGTAATAGCCTTTGTAGTTTATTCCTTTCATGGTGTTTCCCCTATTTTTATTAAAAATTCACGAGCATCCTTAATGCGATATATCAAGGCTTCTTTTTCAGGATGCGGTCTGTGAAAATATGCCCGAACACCATCTTTTTCAAAAGTAACGCCGGATCCTTTTGCCTCAATAACCTGGCACCCCAAGGCAACGATTAGTCCTTCAATTTTTGCCCATTCCATATTACCGTTTACTGGATTGTTGAAGATGGAAACCAATGTCCTGAATCTTCCCAGTAGGTCTTTTTCCAATTGTAACCCATTGAAAATAAAATGGATTATAATTTTATTTGGTAAATATTCGGCTATATTTTAAAAAAATAAAAAAATCCGGGACACAAGCAAATA
>JAOZRY010001188.1 GCA_029939965.1 Bacteroidales bacterium
AGTAAAATTAGAGAAACATATATCCAAAGCTTACGGCGAGGGATTCGATGCTGGTAGTAAAGCACAGGTAGATGATAACATCCGACTTAAACATACCTATACAGACGGCTTTAATGCCGGTATAAAAACACAAGTAGAAGATAACATCAATCATGGTTTTATGAACTCGCAGGGTGAATGGAAACAGCAGTTTAAACTAATCAAGGAGTAGAATGTACAAAGACGAACTTGTTTTACGCTTAATATACTGCCTTATGTGGCTTGTGATTATTGCAATACTCATAGACTACTTTTGCAGGTTGTAGAACTCGCTAACTTTTTTGTCGGTGGGTGGCATACCGTTTATTACCTTGCCGTCCATGAAGCTAATCCAGCCAGTTTTAGTGCTTACTAGAGTGTAATATTTACGAGCTATGAATAATCTTGTTTTACGGATAAGTCTTATATGCGTTCCAAAAGTTATGCGGAGTCTTAAATTTGTCCGAAAGTCTAAATTAACTTGCTTATAATACCGATAAGCACAATCTAAAGTATCAAAATCACGGGGTATCTCAAAGCCGACATCATGCAGATCAGAACAGCCAGTAATATTGAGTAGCCCGATACTGTCAGGGATTATGTGGTAGATTAATTTATTGAGCCAGCCAACTTGCGAGCCGACACCATTGCAATAGTTGATAAAAGATTCTGTGTCATAAGTCAAGCAAAAATAAACAGGGCTCGGCATTTTCATTAACACGCCATCAACGGTGTATTTGCGTATGTCGCCTGTCTTGTATTTATGCCAGCATAACATCTTATTTAAAATACTCCGCTACAAACGTTGCTATCATAAGAACTAACAATATAAGCCATTTTACATCTAGCTTGTTTGCCTTGTGTCCCGCCTGGCAGGTTTTTTGACGGTCATAAACTAACTGGTGATTTGATTTCAAGGTGTTAAAATTGTCAAGCAATCCTGGTTGTCCGTTTCCGATAAGTATTTTTTCTACACGCTCCGTGCGTTCGTCAATCCTTATTA
>JAOZRY010000459.1 GCA_029939965.1 Bacteroidales bacterium
GGTAATGGCTACCAGAGTTTCAGAACATAATGGTCAGAAAATTTGTATTCCATGTACCGGAGAGAAGGGAAGAATTTTAACTGGTGATGGAATAAATTAGTACTTAGTGTGCGCCAGAAAAATGGAGTTTTTTTGCTAACACTACTTATCAAGAATAGAGAGTGTAAACCATAGTTCCGTAACCATGCTTCACCATGTTTCGAAACGTAAGGTTTACTGAAAAATAATTTTTACTATGATAAATTTAATTACAGGAATAATTGCCGCAATGGTACATGTGCTTTCCGGACCCGATCATCTTGCGGCAGTTACTCCCCTTGCCATCGAATCGAAAAAACGCTCCTGGGGAATTGGTATGGCCTGGGGAATTGGCCACACATTGGGGATGTTGCTAATCGGTATTTTATTTTTACTTTTCAGGGATTTAATTCCGGTCGAAAAAATTTCGGAACATAGTGAGATGTTGGTTGGAGTTATGCTTGTTTTGATTGGTATTTGGGCAATTGCAAAGGTTTATTTCAAAAGCAATTCCGGCACACATGTACATCCTCACGTTCACAAGAATGAACAAGGCGATTTTATTCACATTCATAATCATGATCACGAAACCGATCATACCCATAGTAATCCGGAAGCGCATAAGCATTTGCACAGTAAGCAGTATCGTCAAAACATTCGTGCATCTCTTGGGATAGGAATTTTTCATGGGCTGGCCGGAGTATCGCATCTTCTTGCCATTCTTCCTACTTTGGCTTTACCAAGCAAATGGGATGCAACAATGTATTTGTCGGGTTTCGGAATAGGTACTATAACAGCCATGATTTTGTTTTCAGCAATTTTGGGATTTGTGTCTCAAAAAACATCCGCAAAAGGACGAACAAAGGCCTTTTCTATACTTCGGATAATAGGTGGTGTAGTAGCTATTCTCATCGGAATTTGGTGGATATTTCAAACATTTTGATCTGATAAAAAAAATTCTACTTACAATAAACATTTTTTGCCGATATGAAAAAGATAGATACCTCCAAATTATCTCATAATGAATGCTGGAGTGTTCAGATTAATGGATTCAAACATTGTAAAAATTGTAAATGGATTGGCCTCACAGCTTGTGAAGGGATGAGTATTATAAAAATCAGGCGAAACTCAAAAGGTTATCTGATTGGGGAAACAGGAATAATTGAAGATGATCGGGTTTGATCTCTATGATATTAATTTAACCCATCCGCAAAATTATGGAAAAGCTTCCACAAAAAACGGTTGAACGTTTGAGTCAATACCGCAGGTTACTCATGCGGTATCAGTATCTCGATAAACCATACATTTTTTCCCGCGATTTGGCAAGTATGTTAAAAATAAACCCTGTACATGTAAGGCGCGATTTGATGTTGCTGGGGGTTTCGGGAAGCCATAGCAAAGGTTATGATGTGCAAAACCTAATCAGACAGATTTCGTTAAAATTAGAGTGTGGAGCCGGAAAAAGTACGTGTATAATCGGGTTTGGCCATACCGGCAGAGCTGCGCTCGAAATATTTGCGGCCGATTTTACCCCAATGAATGTAAAGGCTGTTTTTGATACTTCCCCAAAATCCATCAACAAATCCTTTTACAATGTTCCATGCTATTCGATGGAAAAAATGGTTTCAATAATCGAAGAGCAAAACATTTCATTAGCCATCCTCACAGAAGCAGATGAAGAACTTGAAAATTTGATTAATCTCCTGATAGCACTGGGAATTAATGGAATTTTAAATCTTACATCAGCACAATTAAGTCTTCCTTCAGGATACCATCTCGAAGAGTTCGACCTGATTACCGCAATGATAAAGCTGGCGTATTTTTCAGGAAAATAGCGATCGGTAAAAACTTCCCGAAACCCCATTAAAACGATTCGATATGAATGGTGGCAGTAATGTTTAAATCATTACTAATTTGTTTTTCGAACTTATCTGAAAAGGAATGCGCCTCTTCCACACTCATTTTTTTTGGTAGTTTTATGTGAAAGGTTAGTTCATTATGGTTGCCATAATTATGCAGATGAATATGATGGATGTTAAGTTCGATATCCGTGATTTTAGCTGCTATATCAACCAGTTTATTCTTCAATTCAGGATCAGGAGCTTCACCAAGAAGCCGGCTAATAGAATCTTTTAAAATATCGTAGGCAGCATATAAAATCATCAGGGATACCACAATGCCCAGCACGGCATCTATCCACCAAAAATATTTTCCCAATAAAATTCCTACCAAAATAATTGCAGATGAAATTGCATCCGTACGGTGATGAAATCCATCAGCCTTAAGCAAACCGGAACCGGTTTTTCGGGCAGCCCAAAATGCATACTGTGCCAGAATCTCTTTGAAAACTACCGACATAATTGTAACAACAATAGCAATGGTGCCAAAAATGACTTCTTCTTTGCTAATAAACTTTGTTATAGATTGGGTAATAAACTCATAAGCAACAAATCCGAGGAGTGCGGCAATTAGAACCGAGGCAATTAGTTCTGCCCGTCCATGCCCGAAAGGATGTTTTTTGTCGGGGGGCTTCGATGAAACCTTTGCGCCAACGATTACAAAAACAGAACTCAATGAGTCGGAAAGTGTATGCCATGCATCGGCAATAATTGCAACAGAACCTGTTACAATACCTGCCCAATACTTTAGGGCAAAAAGCAAAATATTAATTCCAATTGATAACCAGCCTTCGGTATAGGCAAGTTTTCGGTTTCTATTGCCGATATTTATTTTTTGGTCATGTTTCAAAACAAGCAGTAAATTTTGCTTGCAAAAGTAATATTGCATCTACTTAACTCGAAATCTGGCAATAATAATTATGATAAATCTTAAAAACAGAAGTTCCGCTAAATATTTAGGGCTTGCTGAAAAACCCAACACGTTTTTTATATTTCGGTGCTCTGCACCTCTTGTTATGTGTATCTTGCGTTTTCTATAAAGATTTCGCCACTCTGTGGCTGTCGTAGGTGCAGAGCACCGGAATATTTATAGAAACAATAAACGAGTTTAACCGAAAGGTGCAGAGCACCGAAATATCAATGCACGGAAAATGATGTAATGACATTAAAAGCCTTGCATTAAAAACTGAGAAGTGAGTCATATTGGATTGATATAAAGCAATGTGTCAGTTTTTCAGCAGCCCCTATTTAGCGGGATTTCTGATATTATCCTGAATAATTCATAAGATTTTCGGTATGAGAAGTCAAAATACAAATAGTAAAGATGAGTGCAGGCCCAATAGTTATCAGCGTTTTTATTAGAGGTATTGATTAGTGTTTATAGATTGTTAATGAATTGACAAACAATGCATCATAAAATAATTTATTTCAAACAAAAAACAAAGGACACAATAGTATAATATACCGGACGAACACAGATGGTAGAACTGCGGCAGGGATTGGAGTGGTAGCTTGCTGAAGTGGCCACTGATATTTTTGTTGGCCGGCGTAGGCTGCAAGCCCACGTACGGCTTACAAAAATACAGCGGGCACAAGGCAACTACAAACGGAAAGCCTGTAGCCGCCCAAATTCAAAATTCATTAATTTTAAATTCCTCAGAAAAACTATCTGAAT
>JAOZRY010000460.1 GCA_029939965.1 Bacteroidales bacterium
CCTCGAACTCGAACATTCTGAACCAAACACCGACTTTATGGATGGACACTAATTATGATAATAAGGTGTTGGGTAATTAATTTCTTCTTCTGCTAAGGGCTTGCTCAGAAATCAATTAATAATTTTTTATGGGAATGGCATCTCCTAAATTACCCGATAATTAAAATTTGTTAACTACTTTTGGGGTGTTTAGAAAGATGCGAGATATTAACCAAATTAAACTTTGATACAATGAAAATGAGAATTGAACACGACACAATGGGAACCGTAGAAGTTCCTGCTGAAAAATACTGGGGAGCGCAAACACAACGCTCGAAAGATAATTTCAAAATTGGCGATCCGGGCTCTATGCCCAAAGAAATTATCCGTGCTTTTGGTATATTGAAAAAAGCTGCCGCTATGGCCAATTTTGAATTGGGTGTTTTGCCCGAAGAGAAATGTAAGTTAATCATACAAGCTTGCGATGAAGTAATTGATGGGAAACTCGACGACAACTTCCCGTTGGTGATATGGCAAACAGGCTCAGGAACACAATCGAACATGAACATGAATGAGGTCGTAGCCAACCGTGCACATGTTATTAATGGTGGCACATTAGATGATGAAAAAAAGGCTATTCATCCCAACGATGATGTGAATAAATCGCAATCGTCCAACGACACATTCCCTACCGCCATGAGCGTGGCCGCTTATAAAATGGTGATAGAAACTACAATACCCGGCATAGAACTATTGCGTAATACACTTGCCAAAAAAGTTGAAGACTTTAAAGAAGTTGTAAAAACCGGGCGCACCCACCTTATGGATGCCACGCCACTAACTTTAAGTAACGAATTCTCGGGTTATGTTTCGCAGCTCAACCACGCGATAAAGGCAATAAAAGCCACTTTGCCACATCTTTCGGAATTGGCTCTTGGTGGCACCGCTGTTGGAACCGGATTAAACACACCAAACGGATACGATGAATTAGTAGCTGCAAAAATTGCCGACATTTCCGGTCATCCTTTTGTAACAGCTCCCAATAAATTTGAAGCACTATCGGCACACGATGCTATGGTAGAAACTTCAGGTGCATTAAAAACACTGGCTGTTAGCCTTATGCACATCGGAAACAACATCCGTTTACTGGCCTCAGGGCCACGCTGTGGTATCTCCGAAATTATTTTGCCGGCCAACGAACCCGGTTCGTCAATAATGCCCGGGAAAGTAAACCCTACCCAAAATGAAGCTTTAACAATGGTTTGCGCTCAGGTAATTGGCAACGACATGACCATTGCTGTGGGTGGTTCGCACGGACAATTCCAGTTGAATGTTTTTAAACCTGTAATGGTTGCAAACCTTCTGCAGTCGGCACGGCTGCTTGGTGATGCTTGCGTTTCGTTTAACGACAAATGTGCCATTGGTATTGAGCCACACCTTGCTAACATCAAGGAAAACCTCGAAAATTCGTTGATGCTGGTAACTGCACTTAACACACATATCGGATATGAAAATGCAGCAAAAATTGCCAAAAAAGCTCATGCCGAAAATTTAACACTTCGCGAATCTGCAATTGGACTTGGTTTGCTTACCGAAGAACAATTTGAAGAGTGGGTTGATCCATCGAAAATGCTTGGGCATTTGTAAAATATTGGGGTTGGATTTTACCCTTCAATAACGAATATTTCCCGCAGATCGCTCTGGTTTGAGTAATCTGCGGGAAGTTTTTTTTTGCCTCTCATTCCGTTTCAACACATTTCAATATAATAAAATTAGTAATTTTACAAAAAAAAACAAATTAACTGTGTGCTACACAACAAAATAGAAAATGAAAAACCGGAAAAGCCTGAATAAACCGCCTGTTGTTGTAGCTTTGTTTCAACTAAAATACAACTCTGTCAACATTAAATTAAACGATTTCCTGAAATACGATACACAGCTAAAACATAGTTTTCCAATTCGAAGGGATAATATTCAGGTTGGTATTGATTTAGGTAATTCTTCAATACCTCTGGGTATTTCAAAAATAAGTGGAACCTCTGATGCCAAAATTGGTAGTTATGTATATTTTTCGGTTGATCAAAAAACTAAACTCGAAATTTCAGAAAACACAATAACATTTATTGATGAACGACCTTATAAAGGTTGGGAATTTTTTAAGGATTCTACAAAAAGAACATTGCTGATTTTATCTGATATTTTGAATAATATTGAAGTTACGCGTACTTCTATTCGATTCATTAATCGTTTCACATTTAACAATTTTGATAATCCTCAAGATTATTTTAAAACTTTAATATCGAGTAGTGAAGATAATCAGTTACCATATCCTTTACGTCAATATGGCTTCCGTTTATTAATGGATGTGCCTAATACAGATATTTATTCTATAGTTAATCAAAATGTGGAAAATGTACGTGCAAACACATACATTTATACATTTGACATTGACGTATTAGACAGGCAGCACCTTCTTTTTGACAAAGAAACTCTTGGGGTAAATATGGAAAATTTGCGTGAGGTTAAGAATGAAATCTTTTTCAATAATATAACCCGAAAAATATTGGATTTATGCAATTAGTTCAACTTTCAAATAAATTACGCCCACTAACCCTTGCAGCAAGCATATTAACTGCGGCTACAGCTTTTGCATATTCAGATTTAGATGCTTATAGCGGGATTTTAACTATTACTACAAACAATAAAACTTCTGAGTATATAAATACTGTTGATAAAAGTGACAGAAGCTTTTTTTTGCAAAAATTCAGGTTTGAAAACCACTTAATCAATTGGGAAAAGAAAGCCTTATTTTTATCTTCAACAAAAACGATTATTGAAAATGAAGATTTTCAGTCGATTGTAGCGATGGGCTATTCTGCAGTTCCATATATTGTTGAAGAAATTGAGAAAAAACCATCAACTCTTGTTTGGGCACTTAATCTTATTTACAATCGAAAGATAACAAATAATCAAAATGCTACAATTTCTGATGCATGCAAGTTATGGGTAAAAGAATTGACGAAGTAGAGCGTATTTTAGTCCAAGCATTCCCAAAACTATTAAATGATAACAGTTTTGAGGTTACAAGTAAAGCCAGCCCAAACTACAACTGTATTGCATGGGCTTGTATGTATGATGAAAGATGGATACAACCTCCATATTTAGGAAAACCGAATTTAGATTGCGTTGTTTGGTGGCCACCAGAAATCCCTGAAGGTATTGAACCGGAATACCTTAAATCACTATTTGAATACCATGGTTATATCGAGTGTAATTCCAGTAAACGTGAAGAAGGCTATAGGAAGGTAGCCTTATTTTTTAATGAACAAACAAATGAGTGGACTCATGCTGCAAGGGAATTAAATAATGGTTGTTGGACAAGCAAATTAGGCACGTTTAATGATATTCAACATTCTACACCGGAAACAATAGAAAATGATGATTATGGCAAAGTTTATTGTTTTATGAAGAAGAAATTCAAATAAGATATTTATCAACAACATTGGATAAAATATTTATTTTTGAAAGGTTAAAATCCACATAAAGTGAGCAAAAACCAAACAGATACCATATTTTACGATGACCCGATGAAATACTACAATGCCATG
>JAOZRY010000461.1 GCA_029939965.1 Bacteroidales bacterium
AAATGACTGGGTTTAAAGACAAGCGTAACGAAGAAATCGGACATTATGGACAAACACTATTTATTTGCAAATTCGAGAACTGCCGAAGTAATAAATTCGAGTTGCTCTTCATCGAGTTCGGTGTGCATGGGCAACGAAATTACACGTTTGGAAAGGTCTTCGGTAACCGGAAAATCACCTTCTTTGTATCGCGGATCCTGGTAAGCTTTCTGCAAATGCATTGGTACCGGATAATAAATCATGGCAGGAGCTCTTTTGTCCATCAAAAACTTTTGCATTGCATCTCTGTCAAGATCGTTGGTTACCAAAGTATATTGGTGAAATACGTGTGTTGAGTTTGCAGCAACGACCGGTGTTTTTAGTTTAGGATGGTTGGCAAAAGCTTTGTTGTAAAAGGCTGCCGCCGATTGACGGGCTTTGGCATAATCATCTAAGTATTGCAGTTTTATTTTGAGCACAGCAGCCTGAATACTGTCGAGACGAGAGTTTACACCTACATAATCGTGATAATATCTTACCACCATTCCATGATTTACAACAACTCTGAGTTGTTCTGCCAATTCATCATTATTGGTAAAAATTGCACCACCATCGCCATAGCATCCTAAATTTTTGGATGGGAAGAAGGATACCCCGGCAACATGTCCTATAGTTCCTGCTTTTTTTACAGTACCATCACTAAATGTATAATCAGAACCAATTGCCTGACACACATCTTCGATCACAAAAAGATTATGCTCTTCAGCAATCTTCATTAGAACTTCCATATCGGCAGTTTGTCCGAACAAATGAACAGGCACAATTGCTTTGGTTTTAGGTGTGATAGCCCGTTTTACAGCTTCCGGATCAATGTTAAAAGTATCAGGGCATACATCAACCAATACCGGAGTTAATCCGAGCAATGAAATAACTTCGGCGGTAGCTATAAAAGTAAAAGATGTGGTAATTACCTCATCGCCGGGTTTTAGTCCCAGCCCCATCATGGCAACCTGCAAGGCATCAGTTCCGTTTGCACAGGGAATTACATGTTTTACATCTAAGTATTTTTCCATATCCGCTTGAAATCCTTTAACGGCAGGGCCGTTAATAAATGCGGTGGAATCGATTACTTCGTGGATGGCCTTATCAATTTCAGGCTTAATTTTTTCGTACTGACCTTTAAGGTCAACCATTCTTATCTCGTTCATTTGTAGTAAAATATTGTGTGATTAATACTTATTTTTTGAGCGGCACAAAGGTAAAATTAAATAAAAATCCTGCAATTTTAATATGATAATTGGAAAGGTATTGTTAATTATTTAACAATGATTTGATCAATTCATTTATTTTTTTTGGTTAAAATAATCAAAATCCTATTTTTGCGTTTTTACAATTCATTAATATGAAAAATCTATTTTATTACATATTGGTTTGTGCTGTAATTTTCCCATCTGCAATTTATGCACAGTCCGACACTACAAGAGCAAAAGCGGAGGCATTGTGGGCAATTTATCCGGCGTTTGCGTATCAGTGGCCCGGTGGGGATATGGCCAATCGGTTTGGGCAAAATTCAACTATTGGGCCTGGCTTTTTTCATAAAACTACTTCAAACTGGATTTTTAATGCTGATATTAATTTTTTGTTTGGGAATACAATTAACGAGGACAGTCTCATTCACAACCTTATAAATTCGGATGGTTTTGTAATTGACGATCAGGGGCATTTTGCTGAGGTATCATTTTTCGAACGTGGTTTTTATAGTACTTTAAGGGTTGGTAAATTATTTCCGTTGTCCAAATCAAACCGTAATTCGGGGTTGATAGTTTTGGTTGGTGGCGGCTATATGCAGCATAAAATAAAAATACAGGTAAAAAATAAAATGGCATCAGCACTTAAGGGCGATTATAAAAAAGGGTACGACAGGTTTTCTGATGGATTTACAACTGCTCAATTTATAGGATACATGTTTATCGGCAAATCGCGGCTAGCCAACTTTTTTGCAGGAGCTGAGTTTGTGCAGGCATGGACTAAAAACCGTAGGTCGATGAATTTCGATACTATGCATCGGGATAATAAACAAAGGTTCGATTTTCTGGCAGGATTAAAGGTAGGATGGATTATTCCGTTCAACCAGCGCGAACCGGAAGATTTTTATTATTTCTAAATTAATTCTTATTATCAGCAACGAAGGACTTATTAACCTAAATATCGATATCTCCAAATGCCTTTTCTCTACAATATTATCATTCACATCTATCATTTTTTAATATTGATTTTTAGTCTTTTTAATGATAAAGCTAAAATGTGGGTTGATGGCAGAAAACAGATTTTTGAAAATTTTGTAAAAGATATTAATCATAATAAACCCATCGCCTGGTTTCATTGCGCTTCTCTCGGTGAATTTGAACAGGGCAGGCCGGTAATTGAAGCATTCAGAAAACAGTTTCCGGAATTCAGAATTCTTCTCACCTTTTTCTCTCCTTCCGGTTATGAAGTAAGGAAAAACTATGCAGGTGCAGATTACATTTATTACCTGCCCATCGATACAAGTAAAAATGCTAAACGTTTTTTGGCACTTACTCAGCCCAAAATTGCATTTTTTATCAAGTACGAATATTGGTTTAATTACATCAGGCAATTGGATAAACTTGACATACCGGTTATTGGGGTTTCATCAATATTCAGGCCGGGTCAAAGATTTTTTAGTTGGTTTGGGGGTTGGCAAAAAAACATACTTCAGGGTTTTAATCATTTTTTTGTTCAGAATAAAGTTTCTGCCGAACTCCTGAAAAAATCAGGAATCAACCAGGTTACCATTAGTGGCGACACCCGATTCGACCGGGTTTTTGAAGTGGCGAAGCAAAAGAAGGATTTCCCACAGATTCAAAAATTTAAGGGTGGTTCACAAATATTTATTGCCGGTAGTACATGGCCTCATGATGAATCTTTAATTGTGGATTTGATACAGCAAAAAAGAAAAGGCCTGAAATTTATTATCGCACCTCACGAAGTTGACAACGAGCGTATTAGTTCGCTAATGAAAAAACTTCCTGAAAACAGTCTTCGTTTTTCAGAAATTACGGAGACAAACATAGCTCAATCCAATGTTTTGGTTGTTGACAATATCGGGATTTTATTACACCTTTATCAATATACTGATATTGCTTTTATTGGTGGTGGTTTTGGAGTAGGTATTCATAATATCCTCGAGGCAGCCACTTTTGGTCAGCCGATTATTTTTGGGCCAAATTTTCAAAAATTCCAGGAAGCCCGTGAGTTAATTAAATTAGAGGGTGCTTTTTCGATAAGTTCGAAAACTGAATTTCTGAATGTTGTTGAAAAATTTATAGCAGATCAGGAATATCAAAAGCACACAGCAGAAATATGCCGTAAATATGTGAATGACAAGAAGGGTGCGACCAGCCAAATTATTCGATATGTGAAACACAAATTGTTGCGGAATTAGTGTCTGTCCATAATGTCCGATTTCTTCGTTACACTCGGCTTTAAACTCAGTTACTTCGGCAGGCTCAGCACATCGCATTTGCAAAAGTAAACTCCTTGATTTTCAACACTTCGTCCGCCTCGATCTTAGCGATTTC
>JAOZRY010001189.1 GCA_029939965.1 Bacteroidales bacterium
ATTAAAATATATACTATATAGAGAAGATGACTACTATGTTTCTCAATGTCTTAATGTTGATGTAAGTAGTTTTGGTAATAATGTTCAAGAAGCTATTGATAACCTAAGGGAGGCATTAGAACTATATTTTGAAGATAATGATGAAATTAATATTATTCCAATTATTAATGAAACAATGATTGGAGAAACTTTTATTAATGTCTAAGTTATATTCTTCATTACATTTAGTAAAAGTACTTTTGAATAATGGATTTACTTTTGTGTCTCAGAAAGGAAGCCATCACAAGTATAGAAAAAATCCAAAAACTGTTATTGTACCTCATCCAAAGAAAGAAATACCAATAGGTACATTTCGATCAATTGTACGACAGTCTGGTTTAAATAAAGCAGATTTTTTAGAATAAGGGCTTGCTCAAAAATAATTTCTGGTTTTTATGAATCATCTCTTACCCACATACTTCGCCTGCCTGTGCTTGCATATAAGACGGCAGATAGTTGATGCACGCAGATAGGTTAAAATACTCACCTTAACTCTGCTATACTTGCGTTTTTTGCCTCGTCTGCGTATAAAAATTTGTTCCTCTCAACCTCCCTTCCCTCCTCTTATGGAAATCTCATATAAGCATTACTCGCAAAAACATGACTTTGTCCTTCTGAATGCAACTTTTGTGGAATGAAGAACCTCACTCCTCAACCTCAACCAGAGGATTAAGGTTAAGGTTAAGGTTAAGGTTAAGGTTAAGAGGGCTTCGTAACAAGATTAAGTAAATCTCTCAACCTCAACTCTCAACTCTCAACCTTAACCTCAACTCTCAACCTCTCAATCTCAACCTCAACCTCAACTCTCAACCTCAACCTCAACCTCAACCTCAACCTCAACCTCAACCTCAACCTCAACCTCAAACTAAGAATTAAGGCTAAGGTTAAGGTTAAGAGGGCTTCGTAACAAGATTAAGTAAATCTCTCAACTCTCAAACTAAGAATTAAGGCTAAGGTTAAGGTTAAGAGGGCTTCGTAA
>JAOZRY010001190.1 GCA_029939965.1 Bacteroidales bacterium
ATACAATTGATATTTACTTGCCAAAATGGTGTTGTTATTTTCAGGCAAGACTAATTTCACCATTTTGTCATTTTTGTCGGCACACAGCAAAATACCAATCGTTTGGTTTTCGTCATCTTGTTTTTCGAAACGGTCGTAGTAGTTTACATACATTTGAAGTTGCCCAAGGTCTTGATGTGTAAGTTTTTGAGTTTTTATTTCAATAACAACAAAACATCGCAACAGCCGATTGTAAAAAACCAAATCGGCAAAATATTCATCATCATCGATCAACAGCCGTTTTTGCCGTGCTACAAAGGAAAATCCGTTTCCTAATTCCAGTAAAAAATGCTGAATATTAGTAATAATAGCTTGTTCTAAATCTTTTTCATAATACGCAGCTTGCGGTTTTAAACCTAAAAATTCTAAAACCATAGGGTCTTTAATGATTTCATTAGGGTTTGTGGGTTTAGCTTCTCCTTTAGCAAGAGCAAGCACTTTTTCTTTATCGGCGCTTAGTATCAAGCGTTCATAAAGTTGGCTGTTTATCTGTCTTTCAAGTTGACGAGCCGACCAATTGTTTTTACACGTTTCTTCGATATAGTATGTTCTCTTGTCTTTGTTGTCGATGCGGATAAGCATCCTATATTGGGTCCAGTTCAATTGCGACCGCAGTGCGGACGTAATTGGAAACTCTTTGAAAAATTGACGACATCGTTCTAATTGCCTAACAGAAAATCCGCTTCCAAATTCGTTGGTCAATTCTAATGAAAGGTGCTTGGTAATGTATGCTCCGTATTTAGCTCTCTCTTTGCCCTTTTGTTCTTCAACGAGAATTCGTTCACCTATTTTCCAATACATCATTACCCTTTCGGTATCAACTGCCCTAATCGCATTGCTTTGGGCATTAACAATGATTGCCTTAATTTGTTGAACAAAATCATTTGAAAACGATTGTTCTATTTTATTTTCATTTGCCATTTATTATGCCCCTTTTTTATATAATTCGTATTCCAATTCTTTTACTGCCTCTAAATAT
>JAOZRY010000044.1 GCA_029939965.1 Bacteroidales bacterium
GGCCACTTCAGCAAGCTACCACTCCAATCCCTGCCGCAGGCACCATCCGTTGGGCTATTGTTTTTCCATTACTTCAAACACCAGATTTTTCAATTTCCAATTTTAATTGCAAAAACCTTATCCCTTTTTCTCAAACCTTCGTAAAAATGATTTTCCCATAATTTCAGCAACCTTATTACCTTATTCAGGTCGAAACGTAAGTCCCTCCGTGAATTTAGTAAAGCGCTAGGGCATTTATTAGCTCAACGTTTACCCAGATCAATTCAATGTGTAAGTCAGGGCTTGACTCTAAGTCAAACCCTGACTACTCAACTACCTGGGATTTGGAAGTGTTTACCGAAAAGTGTGCTAACTTTTTTTGTATTCCCTACAAATCCCGGGAGCTTTGTCACCCTTCTACGATTCGGGGAAGGGACGGGGATGGGGCGGGCATTACCGGCAATAGCCATCCCGTGAATCATGACTGGCATAGAAACCTCTTTTTGAAATAATTAGTGCTGTCGTGCAAAACAATTCACGGGGTGGCTTTATAGAGATGGGGGCAGGTTATGCCCAGAACGATTGCTATCCTCGAAACCCGGAACATTTACTTCAAAAAAAACAAATTTTCAGCTTGCAATTGTTTTCCTAAAAATCTTAAAATTACCGATTCAATTTATCATTGAATTCGCAAAACGGTAAACTGACAACAAAAAAATTAAATAATATGTTGGTTGATTTTACAAATTAAGAGCCTAAACTTCCATCATATCTTTTTCTTTAACATCGCTAAGCTCATCAACTTTTTTAATAAACTTATCAGTAAGTTTCTGTATATCATCTTCGAGGTGTTTAATTTCATCCTCAGAAATGCCATCATTTTTCAAGGCTTTCGCATCATCATTAGCACTACGGCGAATATTGCGAATACCAACTTTGGTGCTTTCAGCTTCATTTCTTGCCTGTTTTACCAGGTTTCTACGTCGCTCTTCGGTAAGTGGAGGCACCTGTATGCGGAGTACCTCACCATCGTTGCGAGGATTAAACCCAAGGTTTGCAGCCATGATTGCTTTTTCCATAACCGGCAAAATACTTTTATCGAAAGCCTGAACAATTATTTGTCGGGCATCAGGTGTGTTTATGTTAGCAGCCTGATTTAGAGGTGTCATCACACCATAATAATCAATCTTGACATCAATAAGCATATCGGGTGATGCTTTGCCTGTTCTGATTTTTTGAAAATTGCGTTCCAAATGAACAATGGCATTTTGCATTCCTTCGCTGGCTTCATCTAAAACAAATTGGCTTTCTTCGGTCATAGTTTTGAACTTTAATGTTTGCGTGTGCAAATATAAAATATTGAGTAATACAGATACACATCTACAAAAAAAATAGCTGGCAGCTCGCAGATTATTGAAAAATATACAACAAACAGCGATATCAACAATTGCTCTGGTGTGGTTGCTTGTTAAAGTATTTGCCTGTCCGGGGCACGAGCGCAAAAGCCCTCATTAATAAATCACAAACAGAAAGTTTATTTTGGTCAATCCAGAATATCATTCTTAATATCAGAAAGCCGGATCAATGTTTTCGGAGTATTTTTTTTACTTTTGTATCAATGTTCGCAATTGTACAATCTATCACGCTATCCGAACAATTTCCTGGTAATTTATTTTTCATGTATTTTCGTTATAATTATAAATCAAATACTTATCATAATTGGCACGAAATATGAGAAGTCATAAACTTCAACAAACTGAACAAGCAGATCATGCTCAGAAACTATTTTCTATCTACTTTCCAAAATTTGCGCCGTAATCTGGGTTATTCAATAATCACGATATTTGGCTTTGCTGTGGGCCTTGCATCATTTATCGTCATTTTTTTGTATATAAAAAGTGAGATCAATTATGACAGAAATTGGAAAAATGTTAACCGGATATACCGCATTACCGAAACCCTGAATATGGCAGGAAAAGACGATCGTTTTGCTCTTACATCATTCCCGGTTGCCCCGGCACTAAAAGAGGCTATTCAGGGTATTGAAACGGTAGTTAGATTTTCGATGATGGGAAAACAGTTGCTCGAAGTTGGTGAGAATGTGTTTACGGTAGAAAATATGTATGCTGCCGATTACGACTTTTACAAAATATTTAATTACACTTTTTTGTGTGGCGATCCTGAGACTGCACTTACCGAGCCACGAACTGCAATTATTTCGGAAACTGAAGCTATAAGGCTTTATGGCAGCATTGATGTTATTGGTGAAATTTTTGAAACCCCCAAGAATAGTATTAAGATAACAGGGGTTTTTAAAAATGATGATTTTGTTTCGCACTTTATCCCGAACATCCTTGTTTCGACAGGCACAATTTCAAAAGATTTTTCTAAGAAATTAAATGCTGACTGGTTTAGAATGATTAGCTATACCTACATTCTTGCCGAGCCGGGAACTACGCTAAAAGAATTAAAAAGAAGTATATTACAATGGACTACCGAAACCATTGATCCGTGGGTGAATGAAAAAGAATTGTCGGCAAGAGCCTCGTTTCTCGTTGAACCCATATCCAAAATTCATTTCAATAACACACTGCAATATGATATGTCGACCAATACAAGCACAAAATATATTTTTATTTTTGGAGCCATAGGCATATTTATTTTGCTTATTGCAAGCATCAACTATATGAATTTGGCAACCGCAAAATCTTTTCGCAGGGCACGCGAAATCGGCATAAGAAAAGTATCAGGAGCAACCAGAACACAACTCATTTTTCAATTTCTTTTTGAAGCAGTAATATTCAGCCTGATATCGATGATAATATCATTGATCCTTATCGAAATATTTACTCCGGTATTTAATCAGATTACCGAAAAAAACCTTTCGCTTTTTCGTGAAACCCCCGGAATGGATTTCCAGTTTATTTGGTTACAAGTTATTATAATCGTAATACTTGTGGGGGTTTTTTCAGGAAGTTTCCCGGCTTTTGTGCTTTCATCATTTAAGCCAATTCATGTTCTAAAAGGTGTTGGCCTTAAAGTAACTACACGAAATGTTACTTTTAGCACTGCCGGAATCCGCAAAACTCTGGTTGTAATACAGTTCAGCATTTCTGTGGCTATGCTCATCAGTACATGGATTGTGTATGATCAGTTGCAGTATATGCGCAACAGTAATCCGGGTTTTGATAAAGATAATGTGATGGTAATAAACCTTCCTTCCGATACATTAATGGCAACAAAAAAAGAGGCCTTTTTCGAAGAACTAAGCAATTATTCAGGCATCGAAAAAGTGGCTGCAACTAATTCCATGCCCGGATACAGACACGGCCGTCTTTTGTTTTTTATTGATAACGAAGGGCAGTGGATCAATAAAACGATGAACCTTTTTGTTGTAGATGATGAATACATGAATCTGCTTGGCTTGGAACTAAAATCCGGTAGATTTTTTAGTAAGGATTTTTCCAACGATGATACAGCTGCATTTGTCGTTAATGAAGCTACAGTAAAGTATCTGGGAATTGATGAGCCTTTGGGACAAAAAATGAAATGCGGACTAAATGTTAATGGCCGAATTGTGGGGGTTATCAAAAATTTTTATTATGCTTCGCTACAAAACAATGTTGAGCCTCTGGTTTTGGTTTATAAGCCTAAATGGCTAACTCGGGTAGCCGTAAAAATTAATCCTGAAACCATAAAGCAAACCATTGATTTTATCGAATCAAAATGGGAGGGATTTGAACAAAAGCAGCCATTTACCTATTCATTTCTCGATGCCAATTTCGACCGGCACTATAACCGCGAACGCCGCCTACTAAATATTATTGGGTATTTCGCTATCCTAATAGTAATTATTTCATCGATGGGATTGCTCGGACTGGCTTCGTTTACTGCCGAACAACGCACCAAAGAAATCGGTATCCGCAAAATAATGGGCGGCACCGAAAAACAAATAATCGCACAGCTTGTAAAAGAGTTTATAAAATTGATACTAATTGCTGGTATTGTGGCAATTCCGGCAAGTTACTGGTTAATGAGCATCTGGTTGAATGAATTTGCAAACAGAATTACTTTACAATGGACATACTTTGCTTATTCGCTTATTGTGGCAATAACCATAGCAGCACTCACAGTAATATCGCAGGCTATTAAGGCAGCTCGTGCCAATCCGATTGATGTTTTGAACTACGAGTAAAGGAGAATGGTTATTGACACTTCTTTTATTTCCAAAGTATGTTTGGAAGGTTGGGGAAACGTATAATATATTTATGAAATCGAATGAAAGAGCACAAAACCAAAGATTATTGAATTTTCAGTTTCATTGTATCCTTATTTCTTTACTTTTAAAAATAAATTAATTCCAAGCGGCTCCCTTATTACTTCAATATTTTCTTGGGCAATTCCGGCTCTCAATGCAAAATCAACAAGTTCCTCTTCGGAGCGGTGGTAGAGAAACCAATCTCCTAATACCTCCATAATTTTGCGGGATGGGTTTATCACATTAAAATTCCCAATAATCATCTCTCCACCCGTTTTCACAAAATCATAATATTTTTTTACCATGTAAACAAAATGCTTATCCTTGAAATAATCGAAAAGACCAGCACTCCAAATCAAGTCATATTTTTTCTCGGGCACATACCTTATCACATTCCGGTTACTAAAGGATAAATATTTCAGGTTTTGAAGGTGTTTATTTTTTGCATAAGCTATGGCTCTTTTATCCAGATCGAGCAAATCGAAACTTAGCTGATTTTCGGTGGTTTTCTGAAAATATTCAAAAACTTCAGTAACAGGACCGCTGCCAAGTATTAACACATTTTTTTCCTTCCCATCAGCATTACGGTTCAGCTTGGTTAGTACATTTTTCGCTAAAGCCTTTCGATTAATAACAGCAATTGCTGCAGGAAAAGTGTGGAAAAATTCATCCCATTTCCGGTATCTCTCATCCGGATTTACATATTGCTGATATATTTTTTCGATTATAAAAAAATCGCCATTATAACCAAACGGCTTTGTAAACGAAAAACCAATAATAGTGTTGGGATTTAAAATTGGTTGCATTACCTCTCTAAAACTAAGAATATCGTTGGGATTAATTTGATCAACAAATTGAAGAATATCTTCATATTCGCCAGGCTCCGGGCCATGATTTGCAAACAGGTTTTCGAGTAACTCTTCAAGTTTAACGCCGGAAAGTGTAGTATTCATATCAATCATTCGCAGGTATAGTTATGCGTGAGTTACAGCTCCTCAGTTTTGAGTTTCGATTGTAACAACTCTTTTTTATCATCAGCCACAGTTATCACACTCATTTTATCTGCAATAATTAATTCAGGAAATTTTAGGAGGAAAATTTTGTGTGTGTTTACAATATAATTCTGATTAACCCGAACAAAACGATTATCAGTCAATTCCTTCTCAAGTTCATTAATAGTTTTAGAAGTTTTGGCTTCCCCTTCCTTTAAATGGAATATTGACCGGCCTTCTTCACTTTTAATATAATACAAATCATTAAGATTAATCTTTTCCAAACCCTTTTCACCATCAATAATCATTACATTTTTCCTATCTCCACTCCCATCGGTATAAAAGCTGTTGTACTGATCGCTTTCCATCTTTGCTGTAATGTCACTGGCAAATTTGAATTTAGCAATTTCAATATTTGTCTGAAGATCTTTTTCGGTAAATGGTTTTATAATATAGCCATAAGGCAGGGATACTTTTGCTTTTTCGATGGTTGCTATATCAGCATTAGCAGTAAGATAAATAATAGGTACATCATGATTTTTACGAATAATAGTAGCCGCCTCAATACCAGTCATATCACCTTTAAGCATAATATCCATCAGTATAATATCAGGTAACATTTTATTTACACTTTCAATTGCATCTTTCCCGGTTGAAACAGAACCGATAACTGAATAGCCTAAACTTTCGAGGCTCTCCTCAATATCTGTAGCCACCAGCAATTCATCTTCAACAATCAACACTTTGTATTCTGACATAAAAAAAGAAATTATATTTTAAATTTTATGATAAATTTCGCGCCATTATCATAACTGTAATTCATGTTGCCTTCGATTTGCTGCACAAGCTTTGTTACGATTTTCATCCCCAATGAATCCACTTTTTCAAAATCAATATCATCAGGAATCCCAACTCCATTATCGATAACTTCGAGTTGAAAGCTTTGCTCATCCAGTCGTTTCAGGTTAATCATTATTTTACCCTTATCTTTTCCAACGAAAGCATATTTAAAGGAATTTGAAATGAGTTCATTAATAATCAATCCACATGGAATTCCTGTATCTAAGGGCAGGTAAACATCCTCAATGTCGTATTCGAAAGTTACTTTGCCCTGTTGTTCAGAAAATGTACGTGCGAGATTCCCGGCCAGGCTCTTCACATAATTGGAAAACATAATATTTGCCAGATTCTCGTTGCGATAAAGGTTTTCGTGAATCAAAGCCATCGTGCGTATCCTATTCTGACTTTCTTCAAGTAACATTTTCAACTTGGGATCATCAATCTGCCTTTCCTGCATTTTGAGGATACTGGAAATAATTTGCATATTATTCTTAACACGATGATGCACTTCTTTAAGCAGGATATCTTTTTCGGCCAGAGATCGTTTTAGATTTTCTTCGGCAATCTTTCGTTTTTGTTCTTTCTCTACCAATTCCCTAGTCATGATAATGTGACTGGCCAATTCGTCGATTAAACTAAATAATTTTTTGGCCTCAACAGGTTTTATCAAATATCCATTAACACCCAGATCGATGGCTTCGAGGAAATACTCCTTAATACTGTAGGCCGACATGACAATCACCTTTATATCGGGCTCAATTTTCTTGATATGCCCGATCATTTCGAGGCCATCCATCACCGGCATACTAATATCTGTAATTATCAGATCAGGTTTATGTTCTTTATACAGATCAAGTCCCTCCTGCCCGTTTTCGCCGATAAAAAATTCAGTTACTCTGTTTGAAAGCAGCCTGTTGTATAAGAACCTAATTGTGTCGTTGTCTTCAACAAACAGTAATGAAATATTGTGTTTGGGTCCCTGCGCCATATTGTGTAATGTTTATACGGTTAATCAAGATACTTTGCAATTAATTCAATAAATTGTTTCAAATTGATAGGCTTGGATATGTAATCGTCACAACCTGCCGAGAGGCTGGTTTCCCTATCGCCATCCATTGCATAAGCGGTTTGTGCAATAATTGGCAATCCTGGTCTTAATTCCTTAATCGCCTTGGTAGCATCGAGCCCGTTCATGATTGGCATTCTAATATCCATCAGTACGAGGTCTATCCTATCATTTTCTTTTACCATTTTCACCGATTCCTTACCGTCTTTTGCCCATAATAGCCGGGCATTAGTTTTTCGTAACGATTTTTTAACCAAAAGAAAATTGGTAGGAACATCCTCTGCAACAAGTACTAATTTATCTTTCCAATCGTAGTCCATATTCTGAATAGTTTTATATTCGGATTGTAAAAGTACACTTTCGCCTGATTTAACAGGCAGATTAAAATAAAAAATAGCTCCCTGTGCCGGTTCACTTTCAACCCAAATCTTACCACCAAACTGGTTAATGATTGCTTTTGAAATAGTTAGACCCAATCCCACGCCTTCCTCATTGGGAGAAATCGTAGAACCAACTTGCATAAATCTGTTAAAAATATACCCCTGTTGATCAATATCCATACCTATCCCGGTATCTTTAATATAAAAAATCAGGTCGTTTTCCTGCACATGATACCCAAATTCAATGTATCCTTCATTCGTAAATTTAACAGCGTTTTTCAGCAAGTTCACCAACACTTGTTTAAGCCGGGTTCTATCGAGTAATATGGCTGAGTGCTCATCAGGAATGTTTTTTATTAATTTTATTTCAAGATTTTTTTCTGATACTAAAACATCTCCCAAAAAAAATGTTTTAACCTCGTCCATGAGAACATTAAGAAAAAACTCCGTCGGCTTCAGTTCCATTACTCCGGCTTCGATCTTTGAAATATCAACAATATCGTTGATCAGTTCGAGCAGATGCCTGCTATTTTCAAGAATAATATCAGCATTTTCATAAATATATTCCAGTTCATCTTCCTCCTTTATCAATTCAGCAAATCCCAGGATACCATTCATTGGTGTTCGGATTTCGTGACTCATATTTGCTAAAAATGCTGACTTAAGTTTATCGGATTTTTCAGCACGCTCCTTTGCCACTATCAATTCTTTATTTCTGTTTTGTAACTGATCTGTTCGTTCATCAACTTTATTTTCGAGGGTACGGTTGGCTTCCAACACTTTGGTACGTTCTTCGCTAAGCTGGATGTTTAAAAAGAAATCTCTTCTGGCATAAAACTCTATGTAATAGGCTGCCATCATTCCAATAACATTAGCCGACACATAAAAAAAGTTTATTGTCATCAATGAATTACGGTCTAATTCGGCATAAGATATTGCACCAATATTAAAAAAGAGAAGGGTAATACTACCTGCAAGTGAGGCGCGAAAGAATCTTAATTTTATAAAGAAATACCCGGCTGAAAAAATGAGCATCAAACCTGCATAATAGGTATAGTTTTCAGGAACAAGTGCCGTCATGATTGCTATCCCGCTTCCGCCAACAATAAAGGATAAAAACAATAGGGTTTGCCAAATATTTTGGAAAAAACGTGTGTAAGATAATGCAAAGACACAGGTAAATATCGGGATTACAAAATAAAATCTGATACTAAAAAATAAAGGAGCAAATTCATCAACAGCACTCTTATCGAGCAAACCAAAAACAGCATAGAGTAAAGTTAATGAAATAAACGCAACTCTAAACTGAAGTAGAGAATCGGTGAAATACTTTTTCAAAAACGATTCTTCAACACCTTTGTCAGGAAATGAAAGTGTTACATAATTCAAATCCATTTCCTTTAATGTTGCCCTGTTTCCACTCAAATTCATTACAGATTTTTTGATAAATTTTTAAAACAATGTAACTTTTTATCCTCCACTTTTCTTATGCAAATATAAAAATAATCGCTTATAAAGAAACACCTGTTTCATCATACACAAAAAAATATTTTATTTATTACGAATACTTGTTCAATTGCGTACAATTGTATTATAAAAACCGAACACTTTCAAAATACACATATCAAAATCAATACCTACAAATCTGATTTAATGCAATTTATATTATTTGGCACAGTTAATGAAATATCCGTTTGAAATTCTAAATATTATTTTTTATTTAAAAAATAGGTAAAATTAAATTATGAGTAAGCTGATCCACCTCCCAAATATTAATCAGGAACTTGAACTACAACTCCTGAACTCCGGGATTTCGACCCCGGAAATATTGCGGAATAAGGGCAGTAGAAATATTTTTTTTCAACTAAAAACAATGGATTCAAGTGCCTGTTTCGAAACCCTCCTGGCGCTTGAGGGAGCGATAAGGGGGATTTTAATCGAAGAGATCAGCGATGAAACAAAGCAAGAGCTGAAATCGTTTATGGAAATTTTTAACAGATAAAAAATTCATTAGTAACCAATAAGAATGTTGATCGTCTAACAAATAACTTCTAAAAATAAAATAGCTTATGATTAAGACAGTAGATCTCACCAAAGTATTCAGGACTGACGAAGTAGAAACCACTGCATTGAACAAGGTATCGTTTGTAGTAAAAGAAGGCGAATTTGTTGCCGTAATGGGACCATCGGGTTGTGGTAAATCAACATTACTAAATATTTTAGGACTGCTTGACAACCCGACTGGCGGCGAATATTATTTCCATGACAAGGAGGTTTCAAATCATTCAGAAAAGCAAAGAGCTTCGCTGAGGAAGCACAATATTGGTTTTGTATTCCAAAACTTTAACCTCATTGATGAGTTGAATGTTTTTGAAAATGTGGAATTACCTCTCATATACCTTGGATATAAAAGCAGCGAGCGCAAAGAAAAAGTAGAGGCAGCACTTGAGCAAATGCAAATTATTCATCGCAAAAAGCACTTTCCGCTCCAGCTATCAGGTGGTCAGCAACAAAGAGTTGCAGTTGCAAGAGCAGTAGTTGCAAACCCGAAACTTATTCTTGCAGATGAGCCTACCGGAAACCTCGACTCAGCACATGGTGAAGAAGTAATGAACTTACTCGAACAATTAAACAAAAATGGCACAACCATTATTATGGTTACGCACTCACAACGCGATGCAGAATACAGCCACAGAATTGTAAGGCTTTTCGATGGCCAGGTTGTTACCGAAAACATCAAAGAACAATTTGCACTTTAAATAGTGTGCGCCGGAAAACGCCGATATCCGACACCCACTTCCTGAATAAATTGAGTTTTCTTGCAGAGACTAAATATAAAAATAAACGCATTCTACGGGCAGGATTTTTTTATCTCTATTTGAATGACTTGATGTACAACCTTTTTTTTACTGGAAATCGGCATCTTCCATTTTTCGGTTTACACTGTTAAATAGTAGCACAAAAAAATAATACATTTAACAGGGTTTACATTGTGTGTGTGTGTATGAAAACCTTATTTTTTTTTAATTATCAACCTTAATAGAAGAATGGATTAAATACTCAACTCAACCTTATTACCTTATTATATGATTGAGAATAAGGTAATAATGTTTTTGGGGAGGTGATTGCAATTACATTCTACTAAGGTTTAAAGCAAAAAATCAAATGTTTAATCAAATTTTTCTTTAATTCTTAAGTATTGAAATATGCTATTAAACTATATTAAAACAGCCTTTCGTGGAATAGCAAAAAATAAGTTTTACGCTTTTCTAAATATTTTAGGATTAGCAATTGGGTTAGCAGCATTTATTTTTATTTTTATGTATGTATCCAATGAGTTGGGATATGATAAAATACATGAGAAGGCTGACAGGATTCACCGTATTGAATCCGATTTCAATATTTCGGGCAAGCACGATCAATTTGCTATTGTTCCTATTCCATTAGGGCCTGCCTTAAAAATTGAGTTCCCGGAGGTTGAAACATATTGCAGATTCGATAATGTTGGAAATACTCTTTTTAAATACAAAGAAAAAGAGTTTTATGAAGAGGATTTTTATTTCATCGATTCCACTCTTTTCAACATTTTTTCGTATAAGTTATTAATGGGCAACCCCGAAACCTGTTTGGTCGAGCCATTTTCGATGGTTATCAGCGAATTGGTTAAAACCAAATATTTTGGGGAGGCAAATCCAATGGGTGAAATAATAGAGTCGGGTAGTGGCCGCCAATATAAGATTACAGGTGTATTAGAAGATGTACCACAAAATTCGCACCTGTGGTTCAACGGTTTAGTCTCAGCTACATCACTTGCTTCGATTGTTGGCGAAGAACAATATAACAGCTTAGAACCCAGCAATTTTTGGAACATAGGTGTATTTACTTTTCTACTCATCAATGAAAATGCTGATATGCAAAGCATCCACAACAAATTTGGTGGTTTTTATGATAAATACATGAAACCCATTGGCGATGCCGTAAATGCCAGTTTCGATCTCAAATCGACTCCACTCAGGCAAACGCATTTCTCAGGAAATTTATCAAGCGACCTGCCAAAAGGAAACATTGCATACATATACATTTTTAGTGCTGTGGCAATTTTTATACTATTGATTGCAGCCATAAATTACATGAATATGGCTACCGCACGATCAGCAAAACGATCGCGCGAAGTAGGAATAAGAAAAGTAGCAGGAGCCCTAAGAAAACAGCTTATTGGCCAATTCCTCACCGAGTCGTTTTTACTAACAATAATAGGATTGGTTATTGCGGTTTTTCTTGTTTATGTACTGCTCCCCGATTTTAACACACTGTCTGGCAAAACCATTAATTTTAACTTATTGGCCGATCCGTTATTTCTTACCATAATCATTGGAACTACAATTTTTATTGGTTTTGTGTCAGGAAGTTATCCGGCCTTTTATTTGTCATCGTTCAAACCGGTAACGGTGATAAAAGGCAGCAGTACCGGCAAAGGCCGGACGGGAGGAATGCTTCGGAAAGTACTTGTTGTAATGCAATTTGCCATTGCAATTGCTATGATTATTGCCACCGTTGTTGTTTCAAATCAGCTGAAATTTCTTCAAAATAAGGACATGGGATTTCAGAAAGATAATATGGTGATTCTCGAATTACAAGATACGGCGTTCAGAAGCAAAGCTGAAACATTTAAACAGGAACTTCTCAAAAACTCCAATATTCTGGCTGTGTCAAATTCGACAGGAATACCCGGAGCCAATACATGGATACAGGTTGTGAGAATGGAAAAAGATACTGCCATGATTAATGACGCAATGATTATTTCGGTTGTTGATTACGACTTTATCGATACTTATGGCATTGAACTCATCGAAGGAAGGAATTTTGATATAAACATGGGAACAGATGCTGAGGAAGCTGTGATTATAAACGAAACAACAGCAAAACAATATGAATGGAGTGACAATGCAATTGGAAAAAAAATCCATTGGGGTTTTGAGTTGGATGGATCGGGTGGACGTATGCTTAAAGTTATTGGTGTAGTAAAAGATTTTCATTTCAACTCGTTGCACAACAAGGTGGAGCCAATTATGCTGTTCATGGCCGATTTTAACAAAAGATTTTTAACCTTGCGAATTAACCCCGAAAACTTTGGTTCAACGTTTCAATATATCGAAGATAAATGGAATTCGATGGGAGCAAAACGACCATTCGACTACCAGATGCTTGAGGAGACCTGGGGAGAAAAATATGAATCGGAACAAAAATTAGGATTGATATTTACAATTGCCACCATTCTCACAATCTTTATCGCACTGCTCGGACTCTTGGGTTTATCATCTTTTGTTGCCGAACAAAAAACCAAAGAAATTGGCATCAGGAAGGTTATGGGTGCCTCCGTTGGTAATATCCTCGGTTTGCTTTACAAAGAGTTTGTTTTGCTAATAATTATTGCATTTGTGTTAGCAATTCCAATTGCTGTTTGGCAGCTTAACAACTGGCTCGAAACCAGTTTTATTTATCACATAAGTATTTCGGCAATTTCGGTATTTCTTGCCGGTTTCATTGCATTAATCATCAGCCTGCTCACCATAAGTTTTCACACATTAAAAGCTGGTATGGGCAACCCGGTTGATGCCATAAAACATGAGTAAATTTCCTATTAACTATAAAACCAAAATTGAAACCACACCTGTAACAGAGTGTGGTTTTTTTTATTAAATCCCATTTTCAAAACATAGCAAAAGAGTTTTTTTTAATTATTAATAAGGTACTAATTCAATTTATGATTTATGATTTATGATTTATGATTTATTATTGAAACCGCAGACGGGAAACTGACATCGTTAACATGTTAGCAATAA
>JAOZRY010000462.1 GCA_029939965.1 Bacteroidales bacterium
TGATTGATTAGTTGTCCCACTATTTTTTACCCAATTAAAGCGCACTTATTAGTTGGTAATCTTTTTATAAATCAATTAATTCCCTAAGGGAATTAGGGCGACAAAACCTTTAGGTTGGGTTAGAAAGTATCAAGTTTCAGCTTTTTGGAATACTATCCCAACCCTACCTCCTTCAATATTACCTTTTTAGGCTTAACTCCCATTATACGTTTTTTCTGTTTGCCGTTTTCAAATAATATCATTGTAGGGATATTGCGGATATTATATTTCTGAGAAATTTGTTGATTTTGGTCAACATTCACTTTGGCAATTATAATATTACCAGCTTGTTCTTCGGCAATTTCATTTAGTGTTGGTGCAATCATTTTACAAGGGGCGCACCAGGGAGCCCAAAAATCAACCAGTACCAATCCACTTCTGACTACTGTTTTAAAATTTTTATTATTTAAAACCCTGATTTTATTACTTGGTGGGGTATCTTTAATTTTTTTCATTTTATTATACCCGTATGCAATATAAATTATCACCAGCAGGGCAACCCCACCTATAATGTACCACATCATAATTTGTTAGTTTTTAATAATTATTTAAAAAGCTATCAGACAGTTATCCTATAAATTACAGATGTCTGACAGCTATACATCTAAATAACCACAGTTTTTAATATATTTAATGAAAAAGCATCATTCCTGATTCCGTAAATATTCGGCCACACTTAAAGCGGCAATAGTACCATCAGCTACTGCTGTTGTAACCTGTCGGTATTTTTTAACAATACAATCGCCGGCGGCATGCACGCCCGGGATATTTGTTTTCATATCTGCATCCACAACAATTTCATTCCGTTCGTTAAGTTCTACAATATTTTCAAAAGATTCGGTGTTCGGCTGGTAGCCTGCAAAAATAAAAACACCGTCAACTTTTTTATCCGTTAATTTTCTTGTTGGCAAATGCTCAATGCTTACTTTCTCTAAATTACGGTTACCATAAAAACCTCTTAATTCCGATTCCATAATGAATTCTATCTTAGGATTTTTTTTAGCTTCCTGCACCGCATGTTCAAATGCCTGGAAATGGTCGAATTGATGAACAATGGTAACCTTTGTGGCATACTTTGTAAGTGCAACTGCCTCTTCAAGGGCTGAGTTTCCACCCCCAACAACAATTAGCTCTTTGCCCGTAAAAAAATCACCATCACATGTTGCACAATATGAAATTCCCGTCCCTTTAAAATCGTCCTCACCAGTAATGTTAAGCGAGCGTGGTTTACCTCCCGGTGCAAGAATCACTGATTTTGCCCGAAATGTACGTCCATCTTTCAGCTCTGCAGTTTTTATTGCCCCCTCCAATTGCAAGCTAATAATTTTTACATTCGACTTAATTTTACAACCAAAATCTTTGGCCTGTTTTTTCATTGTATTTGCAACTACATATCCTTTTGTTAGTCCTAATCCTGGATAGTTTGCAATTTCATCGGTTAAAATCATTTGCCCACCAACAACGCCCTCGTTAAGAATGATGGTTTTTAGTTTTGCTCGCGAAGAGTAGATGCCGGCAGTTAAGCCAGCTGCTCCGGCACCTAATATCATTACATCAAAAACTTCGTCCATTTTATAAATGATTAAATGTTAAAATGCTAAAATGATTCAATGCTTCAATGATTCAATCCTTATCGCATTGTCTCCTTGTTTCCTTGAAAAAGCTAAAATAGTAGTAGAAACAATGTTAATTTAAATGTTTATCAAGTATAGATGAAATTTGCTCGCGATTTTGAATGCTGGATGTAGCTTCAATCATTTGGCCATTTTTATAATATACCGTAAATGGAAGTCCCATAAACCCACGGCACATTTGCGCATTGCGGATAGGAGCGGCTTCGGGAGTATCAAATCCCATGCTGTAAAATTTAATATTTTCGTGCTCTTCTTCCAGTTCTTCCATATCATCATAAACCGGTATGCACATTGGTCCCATACGTCCACAACAAACCATTACATTTTCGTTTTTACTGATAATACTTTCCAATTCTGATGCTGTTTCAATCTCATGAATAGCTGTTTGTAACATTTTCATACTTTCTGTTTTTAAAAATTATTTAAATTGTTTTTATTGAGTTCGCTAATATTGTGTCATTATTTCTGCAATAATATTTTTATCAGATTTGAGTGTTCCATTTAAATAGTCCTGGATTATTTCTCGGGGCGAATCTATTTTAATCCCAACATACAAATTGATTTTGTAATTGGTAAACAGTTCCAATATGCGCTTATCCACTTTATAAGTTATTACATCTGTTATGCTCTGGCTCGAAACCCATGGTAATAACATGTCTATTTCCTTAGCAGATGGCACCCTAATTTCATCTCTTTTAATGTCTAACCCATCAATTTCAAATATTTCATAGTGGTTGCATTGAGCAAAATATTTGCTTAGTTTTCCACTTACTACAGGAATTGCTACTCGTTTCATTTTACTAATTTATTAGTTTGCAAAACTATTTGCTTTCAAAATATTGGGCAAGAAAAGTGTATTGGGAAATCTGGTAAGCATGTATGAAAAATTATAGTGTTTTTACTATGAAAGTGTAGTTTGGGTGATAATGGTGGATGTTGGGAGTTGGTAATCGGAAGATTGATGCCATCATGATTTTATTGTGCTGAACAGGAATCTCACATTATTATTACGGATAATACACAGTAACATATTTTAAATTAAATTTGCAAGCAAAACATTTACAATGTAAAAAAATAAAATCATGCTGATTATAAACCCAATATACGACCAGGCTTTTAAATATATGATGGATAACGAAGAGGTGGCGAAAAAAGTTATTTCCATTATTATTGATAAAGAAGTAAAAAGCATCCAACCGCGGCCACAGGAGACAAAGACTTATGATAAGAAAAGGGACATACCTCTTTCGCGTTTTGATTTTAAAGCTGTAATAAGCGGCGATGACGGTGAGTTTATGAATGTGCTTATCGAAATACAAAAATCGAATAAGCCTGATCCGATTATGCGCTTTCGGCGGTATTTAGGAAAAAATTATATTCGAAAAGAAACAATAATAAACAAAAATGGCGAAGAAGTTAGTTTAGCGATACCAATAATTACAATTTACATTCTGGGCTACAACCTATCCGAATATAACACACCTGCATTAAGGGTTAATAATCAGGTAATCGACCTGACCACCAAAAAGGAAGAAACATATAAAAATGAGTTTATTCAGTTGCTGACTCATCCAAGCTATATATTGCAAATAGAGCGTTTGCGGCCAGACAGGAAAACCCGGTTAGAAAAATTTATTGCAATTTTCGACCAAAATACTAAAACGGAAGATGATTTTATTTTAGATGTATCGAACGAGCCAAATGAAGACGAGGATTTATTTTATATTAAAGAATACCTTAGCCGAGCCACACAAGAGGAAGAATTAATTTTAAAGTTGGAATTGGAAGAAGACATAGAAGCCGAATTTGAAAAAATGGAAATAGATTTAAAAGAGGCAAAGCAAAAAGAGAAAGAGGCAAAGCAAAAAGAGAAAGAGGCAAAGCAAAAAGAGAAAGAGGCAAAGC
>JAOZRY010001191.1 GCA_029939965.1 Bacteroidales bacterium
TTGCCGATTCACAAATCATATCATCAGCACCAGCATTAGCAATAGCGTTAACACATCCTCCTGAAGTTGCCTCAAGATTTACAATTGAGTTTCCGAGTGGAGTGAAAACTTCGTCATAATTTGGATAAGGAAAAGTGAAAATCACATTTTCAATTACACCGATTCCGGCCAAATAATATTTGAAAATAAACTCGCTTCCAGAAGTAAAACCATTAGCCTCATCAGGATTAGAACCATCATTCATCGAACAAACAATTTCTACATAATTAACATCACCAAATTCATTAGAGATAACAGCAGCTCCAACACAAATTTCGTTTCCTGAAACCGGATCAATATCAAAAATACCAATTTCATTATTTTCTGATAAGCTAATTTCATCGAGAAGTGCCGACAGAACATAAACCGACATAGGGTTGTATGGTGTTGCCCAAACCTCATGGAAATATTGGAATGGTTCAATAGTTAGTTCAAGGCAATCTGTTGCATCAACACAAGGTTCATTAGCAATAGCAGTGATACATAGAGAAATCGTTCCATTTACAATATCCTGATCGCCCGGTTCATAAACAGGATTTACAATAGTGTTATCATCAAATGTCCCGTCACCGGTAGTACTCCACAAAATATCGGCATAATTTTGTGCAGTAGCTCCAGATAGATTAACAGATTCTCCTTCAATAATTGTAACATCATCACCGGCAAAGGCTGTTGGATTGATACATTCGATTTGGAGAGCGAAATTTTGTATTATTGAACCCCCAACTAAAATACCAGTTTCTTCCTGACCAACATAACCAGCAGCTTCTGCACTAATGCTGTATGTTCCGGTTATCACATCGTCTAAGCAATAACTTCCATCGGCCAGGGTAGTAGTGCTAAAGGTTTGTCCGGGAGGAACGGCATTAAGTATTATAGGGTTGGAAGGCGATCCCATATTATTACCTGCTTCAAAATTGTGTATTTCAACAATATCGTAAACCATATCGGTGGTTACATCATAGATTTTAAAAGTA
>JAOZRY010001192.1 GCA_029939965.1 Bacteroidales bacterium
TTTAAAAAATGATTGCGGGCACAATCACTCATTTGAAAACAAAAAAGGTTCCCAGTGAAAGCTGAAAACCTTTGATATTAGTGGCACGCCCGGAGGGATTCGAACCCCCGACCTGCGGATTCGAAGTCCGACGCTCTATCCAGCTGAGCTACGGGCGCACAGGTGTTGAAGAAGATACTAAATAGCATAACAAAAGGATTTATGCAATATTTGAGACCCTATTTATCAGGGGAATAGCATGAAATTTTTTTTCACACTCCTATAGTTTGTAGAGCTTTCCTATTTATCATTGCACATTGATCATTTTCGTTGATTTCTCAAGTCAGGAAAGTTATACCATGTTCAGACACAACTTAACGTTTTTTTAATCAAGGATAAAATAATGCCAAAATCCATTGGAATAGACTTGGGGACAACCAATTGTGCATCCTCCATTAAAAGGGTGCAGGTTGAAATCATTAAAAATAGCGAAGGCGACCTGATCACCCCATCATGCGTTACTGTTAAAAAAAAGAAATTATTGGGGATGATTAATAAGCAGGAATTCATTGTTGGAAAACATGCTCTGGAGTGGATAAAACAGGACCCAACCAATACAGTAACAGCGATTAAACGATTAATGGGAAGAAGTTATACCAATCCTGAAGTTCAAAAAATTGTATCAGACCTTCGTCAATTTAATACCATTGCCTGTCAGTCAAGGGGAACTGAAAATAGCCTAATTATTGTTTTAAATAAACAGGAATATACTCCCGAACAAATTTCATCAAAAATTCTTGAGAAATTACACAAGGATGCCCAGGACTTTTTGAACGACAAAGTCGAATATGCTGTGATTACCGTGCCTGCTTATTTTAATGACAAGCAAAAACATGCCACAAGAACTGCTGCTGCACTTGCAGGTATAAAGGTTCAGCGGTTGCTTCCCGAGCCTACTGCAGCAGCTATTTCATTTGGAGTTGACCAGGTAAAAGAGGATGAAGCCAAAACAATTCTGGTGTTTGATTTTGGAGGTG
>JAOZRY010001193.1 GCA_029939965.1 Bacteroidales bacterium
GCTTTTTCGCCTCACCCCCGGCCTCTCTCCGAAATCGGAGAGGGGGGCACAACTGCCTAAAGTTGGGGGTATTTGCTGGAAAGTTTGCATTGCTTTTGTTTGTTACCCTCAAATCTCGGGAGTTTTGGCATCCGTCCTCAACTTGGGGAAGGGGTCGGGGGATGGGGCGGCTTATCAGGGTTTTTGCTACAATACCTAAACTCATATTGAGTTTTTCAAATTCATATTTTTATGCTTGCTCGTAGAGCATTAAGTATTGTAGAAATTTCGCAATCGATTATCATAATACCTCGTAGAGGTTTAATATTAAAGCATCCACTATCGGCATCTTTCATTTCTCGGTTTACCCCGTTAAATAGATTTCTAATATGTTGTTTTAATTTCACGGGGGTTACATTTTGCGTGTGTATGAAAACCTGATTTTTTAACTTAAACCTTAATAGAAGAATGAATGAATTACTCAACTCAACCTTATTACCTTATATGGTTGAGAATAAGGTAATAAGGTTTTGGAGTGGTGGCTGTAATTATATTCCACTAAGGTTTAAAGCAAAAAAATAAGGTTTATTAAAAATCATGAAAAAGTGTAAACCCCGTGAAATAATAGCACAAAACAATAGATTTAACGGGGTAAACTAATTTTCGCACTTTATGAAAGATGCCCCACAATCTGCTGATTTATTTGCAGCACACCGGAATAATCATTAACGGAGTTTTTATTTAGGTACACTACACCTCGCGTTTCCGTGGCGGTGTGCTTTTAAGCTTTCTAACGGTTTTAAACCGCTTAAAAGCTATTAGAAGAATTAGAAATTGAGAATTTAAAATGAAGAAAGAAAGGAATACTGAATATTGAATGGAAGGAAGAAAAAGGGAAATATCCATAGCCCGGCCATAAATGGCCGGGCTACTGATGATAAAGCTTTTGATGGAAACAAGAGGAAAAATTATGGGCGTGTAGCATCAACTCATCCGATGACTTTGAGTCATCGGATGAGTATTATTCGGCATTTTG
>JAOZRY010000463.1 GCA_029939965.1 Bacteroidales bacterium
TTTGCATGGTAACAAGGCAAAAAACGTAGGCATAGCCCAGTCCTTCAGGGCTGGGGGTTATTCATCCCTTCAATTCAATCCCCAGGTTAAAATCTGGGGCAATGGAAACCTCTAACCCCCAATTCATTTATTTGGTGCTTTATAGACAAACACAAAATAGTCAGAACCTAGTTTTGCTATCTTTGCACGCAAAAAAAGATAAGCATGAGATGGCAGGCATTGATGGTTTTTATGGTTTTTTTCGTAAGCTCTTGTGTTAAAGAGGCCAACACATTTTCTGAAAAGGAATTACAAACCCTTGCACTATTTAAACAATCTGTTTCCGACAATCTTGAGAACACCAACATCGATAGTACCAGGTCATTAGCCCGTCAGGCTCTGTTACTTCAAAATAAAATCACCGATTCCACAACTGTTTATAATGCCTTGATACAAATCGGCATTACACATGTGTACCAAAGGGAATATGATTCAGGGATAGTGTATTACAATCAGGCTTATCAATTAGCAAAAAGTTCAGGAAGCCAAATTTTACAGGCAAAGGCACTGCATTGGCTGGCAGATGTGTATGTGTACGCCGAAGATTATAATGAGGCAGCGGGATGCCTGAAAAGAGCAATTAAAATTAACCGGGAGAAAAACCAGAACCTTTCACTTGCTACAAATTATGCGCTTTACGGTCATATTTTTATTGCAAGTTTGCAATACGATTCATCATTGGCACACTACCGATTGGCCGAATATATTTTTGATTCGTTAAACGATATAGGAAGAAAAGCTACTGTATTGTCGAATATTGCAGATGTTTACCGTAAAATAGATGATTTGGATAATGCAAGAGCGATTTTACAAGAAGCTTTAATAATGCAACAGGAAATCGGGAATATCCGCGAGATAGCACGGATACAAAACACCACCGGGATAATATTCATGAACCAGCAGGAATATGATTCAGCAGTATTTTATTTCAACCAGGCCATCCCAAATGCAAAATCAGTGGGTTATGAATATATGGTTTTAATTGCAAGGTTCAACCTCGGTAAGGTATATTCAATGGCCAACAACTTTGCCCAGGCTAATCACATCTTAGAAGAGCTGCTATATTATTGTTCCCAACACAACATTGTGCCCGGACAAATCAGGTGTTTACTGCAACTTGGTAAAAACAATATGCAAACAAAAAATTATCAGGAATCCAAACAGATGTTAGAAAAAGGATTAGATATAACTGAAAGTAACGGAAGCCTGGAATTTCAACAAGAGTTTTTATCTACACTCATTAAGTTAACATCCGAAATGTCGGGCGATACAACCATCACATCCCTATTTACAAAACTCGATCAAATAGAAGACAGTATCAGTGATATAACATTAATAGAAAAAGTAACTGAGGCAGAAGCAAGATATAATAACCTTAAAAAAGAAAAACAACTAAAAATACTTATACAAGAACACAAACTTCATAAACTTCGACTTATCTATACAGGTATTGTAATATCCTTACTGTTTATAGCTGTTATATTTGCAATTTTCCTTTATCGAAAAAGACTTCAACTGCTAAAGCAAAAACATCTGCTCAGCGAACAGACCAATATGCGTAAGCAGTTATCGCTGGAAAAAGCTACATTGGAATTGCAAATTAAAGATAACACCATTAAAATTCAGCAAAAAGAAATTCAGCAAAAAGCACAAGCCTTAATAACAAAATCCATTAATAAATCAAGGATACATGAAATAATGGAGAATTTGAATATCCAGATGCTTCCATATATATTAAAATTCAGGACTAAAAAAGACCGTGAAGCCGTTAATAAAATTCTAAACGAATGTTTGATCCAATATCATTCAAATCCTTTTGAAGAAATAGAAAAGCTCCTCAACGAAATTCACTCCACTTTTTTTATGTCGCTTAAAAAAGAACATCCTGAGCTTACATTGCGCGAAGTACAGTTATGCGGGCTTATTAGTTTAAACTTAAGTGCGAAAGATATTTCCTCCATCACCTCTCTAAATCCCGGTTCGATTAATTCGGCAAGATACACCATCCGAAAAAAAATGAACCTGCAACCGGATCAGAATTTGTCCAATGAACTTCTGAAATTTCAATAACTATTACTGTAACCCAATTCTTTTGACGTTTCCAAGTCCTAACGGACGTTGGAAAGTCGGGAGGCACACCACGAAACTTTCCATCGTCCGAAGGACATGGAAACGTTAAATAGGATTTGCTGAAAAAACCAACACGGTTTTTGTATTTCGGTGCTCTGCATCTACACCTTCTTCTGCTCTTGCAGGTAATCAATTGCAATAAATACCGATATACGATCGTGCATGCTCCTCTACTGGATGGCATATTTCACGATGGTGTCGTTTGTTTATCCTGATTATGCAGAAGCTAAATGTCAGGTGCAGATCACCGGTAATATTTATAGAAATTGCACCCCCCATGAAAACGTTAGGTGCAGCGCACCGAAATATTAAACCCAATAATAAATATTTCGACACCATATACCTAATGCAGGTTTTTGGGAAACAATGCTTCTATCATTGGATTTTTACAGAACCGCAAATAAACTATCTTTACAAAAAATAAATATGATGAATACTACAGCCATCCGACAAAAACTTTGTGAATATATCAATGTTGCAGATGAAAAAAAAATAAAAGCTATCTATTCAATCATCAAAAACGACCTTAATGAAGCTGATGATTGGTGGAACGATCAGGATTTTATCACTACACTCGATCGGATTTCAAATGATTTAAAAAATGGTACTGATAAAGGATATCAGTGGACAGAAATAAAGAATGGATTGCTAAAAAAATCAAATTGATCAATTCGGAATGGATAAAAAACTAATACTTTCGTCTGTTGCCACTAAAGAGTTACAAGATTCGCACCAATGGTATGAAGATCATTCTAAGGGTTTGGGTCTTCGTTTTGTTGACGATATTGATAAAACTATTGAATTTATTCTCCTGAACCCTGAAGGTTATCCTGAAAAAAGACACCCTTACCGAGAAATTACACTTGAAAAATTTCCATATTTAATTATTTATGAGTTTGATAAAGCAAATAGCATTGTTTATATTTTGCATATTTTTCACACTAAACGAAACCCGATACTAAAATATAAACGCAAGTAACAAAGAACCAACCACAAAGGCCTCAGGTAATTAACAACAAGATATATTACACGTAACAACAAGCAACATCAAATTATCCCGTGAATTGGTTTGGGTGAAGCTCCACTTTCAAAAAAATCATTCTATGTCTGGCGTTGGGCGTGGGGCAACTAAAAACTTCCAATCGTCCGATCCCGAATCCCAAAAGCTTTCGTGATCGGGAATGGGAACGTTAATGAGGTGCATAGCACCGAAATATTAAACCTAATAATAAATATTCCGGTGCTCTGCACCTTTGGTTTATCGGGGGAAACGCTGATGCTATAAATATTTCGCGGCGCTGCCGCTATGACGTTTCCAATTCTTTTGACGTTTCCAAGTCCTACGGACGTTGGAAAGTCGGGAAGCACACCACGAAACTTTCCATCGTCCGAAGGAA
>JAOZRY010000464.1 GCA_029939965.1 Bacteroidales bacterium
CTTGCCAAAGCCATGACCAAAACCCCTGCAGAAATCAGCAAATGGCTAAGTGGAACACACAACCTTACGCTCCAAAGCATCAGCAAAATTGAAGTTGCGCTTGATGCAGATATTATTATGACTCCAGCTCAGGCAAAGGCAAAATATGAAAAGATTAAATATGTGTCCTTATCAGTAACAGCAAAGGCGAATAAACAAAGCGAACTGATTAACACACGTTACGAAGACGATAAAATCTCCGTGAAAGGATGTGGCACATTTAAATTTTACACCACTCAAAATGAAAACAAAACAGAACAATACATCAATTGATATTGATAAACTCTCACTATTAAAGATAACAGTATTTAAAGCACATCTTGAAGCAAGCGAGGCTTTCAGAGATGCTCCTAAGTCCATTAACGAGTTTGCAGTTGAAACGGCAACTGACTCAGCATTTAACTTTAAGGAGAAACTTTGCCGGTTTAGGCTTTTTTTAAAATTTGCTGCTCAGGACAAGGAAATGCAAGCCTTAGGTCTGGATGCCGAGTATGGCATTGAGTTTCATTATCACATCGCAAACCTGAATGATTATCTGATACACAAAGAAGGCAATGAAGTGGAGGTTGACAGCAAGCTGGGCATAACACTATGCGGGGTTAGCTATTCAACTGCTCGTGGAATTATTCTTGAACGAATGCAGGGCACCTGGTTCGATGGTGTGATTTTACCAATTGTGGATGCAAGCCAAATTATAACAAGCGAATCATCAGAAGTTCAAAAATGAGCAACACAAAAATAACAGGAATCACATTAATGATCATCGGCATCAGCTTTGGAATCTGAATTTACCTATACAGCAAACCTGCCAGAGAAAAGTTGCCGGTTGCCGCCTCAGAGGAAAACAATACTGCAACGCAACAAAAAACCCGATGTTAATACATTGATTAACATCGGGTTTAACTTTTACATTGTAGCGAGGGAGGGACTCGAACCCTCGACCTCAGCATTATGAGTGCTGCGCTCTAGCCAGCTGAGCTACCTCGCCAATTTTCTATACTATTAAAAGAACAATGTAAGCCCTCTAAATTTGAGGCGTGCAAAAGTAGAAAATATTTTTAAAAATAAAACCTATCCCAAAAATAATTCTTTCAAATGGTTAAATTTATTATTGAAGATGCTAATTCAATTTATATGGCAATAAAAACCAAATGGATTTTCACCATATTTGTAGTCTCCAAATAATAAACAATGAAAATAAAGGAAAACAAAACTCAGGAACTCATTAATAAGTTGAACACGATTATTGATTCAGCAAATGAATTGGAAAAGCAATTTGCAAAAGAGATCAGTCTTGTTCATCCGGATTTGGCACAAAGCGCAAAAAATCTGGTGCATTACATGGCTCTTCGTCAGCACAACATCAACGAAATGCAGGAAACTCTCCGCGATATGGGCCTCACTCCTTTCGATCATATCGAACCACATGTAATGCGTAGTTTGCTTATAACAAAAGTAATTCTTCAGCGTCTTATTGGTGAAATCTATCCCATAAGCGAACGCAAAACACTTTCGCCAAAGAAAAGCCGGAAAATACTCAACAACAATACCAGGCAGCTTTTTGGAAGAAAATCAAAAAAGCGCAGAACCAGAATCATGGTTACAATGCCTTTCGAGATATCTCAGGATATTCGTATTCCAGGTAAATTTGTAAAGGCCGGTATGAACTGTGCACGCATCAATTGTGCTCATGATAATAAGGAGGTGTGGGATAAAATGATTACCAATATTCGCCTTGCCTCAAAAAAAGCCCGTAAAAAAACACGCATCATGATGGATCTTGGCGGGCCAAAACTCAGAACAGGGCCTATGATTTCGGGGCCAAAGGTTATACATATAAAACCTGAAAGGGATGATCTGGGCAATGTAACTAAACCTGCAATGCTGTGGCTGGCATCTCCTGATGTTTTACCTCCCGGCGAAGCTGATGCAATAATTCCTGTAAATGCCGCATGGCTTAAAAATGTGAAACGTGGTGATGTAATTACATTTGCTGATTCACGAAAGAAAAAATGTACACTAAAGATAATCAAAAAACAAGGCGAAGGTAAATGGGCAATTTGTTATGACTCAACATATATCTCAACAGGAACGGATTTAATACTAAAAAAAGAAACCCACAAAGCAGAGGAAATTGTTGCAGTAGGTGAGCTGCTTCCCCTTGAACAGTTTGTTTTGCTAAAACCCGGCGATAACCTTGTGCTTCATAAAGATATGAACAAACCGGGTGAGTCAGCAAAATATGATCAACACGGGAAATTGCTCGAACCGGCACACATTACTTGTACTATGCCCGAAATATTTGCAGATGTAAAACCAAGTATTGTTTATGCAAAATAATTAACAACACATTATGAAACACCTGTACCAATACGAGGTAAAAATTTTACTTGCTTTGGAAATGGCCATTTCGGGCGATAAAAAATTCTTTTTCTGGTTGCTCGATAATGGTTATCCCGAACTTGCCGCCCTTTCCAATGCAGTAAGAGGCAACACCAAAGCCATCGACTGGCTTATGAAAAATGATTATGTACATTATGCTGCTTTTGATGCTGCTTCGGTGGAAGATAACAATGCTATGGATTGGTTAAAAGCACATAAATATGATTTTTATTTAAAACTGGCAAAAGCCTGCCGTGGCGATCAGGAAGCTATAGGATATTTTAATCAACAAAACCTCTCCATTTTTTTAAGAATAGCACACCGGATAAAAGAGTTTGTAGATGGGCAAACCTTCGACTATCACAAAGCACCGTTTTAATCTTCGATTTCTTTGATGTGTTTTTTAACTGCATTCGAAAATTCTAATACCTGATCTTGATCCTGGTATTGATCTTTTCGTTGAGTATCTCCGAAAGGTAATTGGAGGTTGTAAAAGTTTGATTGTTGTTGGATGTAGAAATTTTGCATTTGGTGTATATACTTTTTGCTGGTACCGGAATCTGGTAAACCGACTTTAATTCGATCAAATCAAAAACAGCCTCATCCGGAATATTTTCTTTCTCCTGTTCAATCAATTGCTGTATCCAGCCGGTAGTATTTTTTCTGACAAACTTATTTTTTCTGATTTTATAAATATTTGGTTGGAAAAAAGTTTTTTGCATTCCGGTTGTTGCATACAGGGCATTGTTAAGTTTTTTATCATTTTCAAAATCAAAAGAGAGTTCAAGGCCTGCACTCCACTTTTTTTCTTTTAATTGCACATTTCGTATCCCCTCCTGATTTTTAAGTATAAAGACGATTTGCTCAGCATTTGCTTTTATGTTATCCATAAACGACATATCGGCATATTGGCTTATCAATGCAAAAAGTGGGTTGTTAGTTCCGGCACTTACTGATAAAGATATGCTTCCTGATTGGTCGTCATTAACAATAACTTCCTCCACAATCTCGATGCAGCTTTGCAGCACCAGGCTTGATGCGAGGGTAAATAACAAAAAATATTTTCGAATTGGATTTTTCAAACTTGCTTGTTTATAAATTTTGTTTTGATAACGACAAACAAAGTGTTTCATTACAATAC
>JAOZRY010001194.1 GCA_029939965.1 Bacteroidales bacterium
AAAAAAACTAACTTAAAAATCGGAATCTAATTTTTACGTCATTCTATCTCTTTTCTAACTTGTAGAGGTTAGGGGTTGCTGAAAACCAACATATTGCTTTACGTTTTAAAAAATCTGGACAAGGTTTAAAGGATACCCGACAAAATTAGAGACAAGATATTCCAAAAAGTATTTAAAGTAGCAGAAATTGCAAAATTCAACAAGGAAGAATTGCGACAATATGAAGCGAGCATGAACGGCTTATAGAGATATCAAGAACTCAATTGAAACTGCTTTTGAAAAAGGGGAAATAAAAGGACATAAAAACGGGGTTAACAAAAGAACAGATAGAAGAATTGAAAGAATAACAATACATATAGTTTGTGGCAGCAAAGTGCTATACCTGAGCATTATATTTATTAACCAACATTTGTTTTGGCAGAGAAATGGTTGGTAATAAAGCACCCCCCGATGTTCCGGGAATACAATAGAACCGAGCCAAAAACTTATTTCTCCGCATTAGCAGCCAAACTACTCCAAACCAGCCTTATCTCATCATAGCTATAATCTTCGCCCAGCACATGCTTTACATCCGAAAGCCCCTGAGCTTTTATTTTGCGAATACATTCGATAATCGTTTTTACCTTTTCTTTGGCCACAATCTCAGTTACTGCTACACTTCCGTTTTTTATATATGGAATAAAATGCCCCCGTATGGTTCCAACTGTTAGATTGCGTTCGGTAGCAATTTCCTCTATCTTTTTACCTTTCTTATACAGGTTTAATGTTATCTCGCTGGTTTTTTGCTTTGGGGGTTGTTTTTCTTTGCTTTTACCAGCGGGCTTATAGGTTATAGTATCTTTCGCTATTTCTTTGCGATCCTTATACAATTTACTTTTCTGCAATTCGGCTTTTGATAATTCAGTTTCTTCAATAGCAGATTTTAGTATTGCTTCCGATTTGTAAACAAAATAAAGTTGTCTGAAAAAAACATTTTCAAGGTCTTTCAATTCATTCAAATAGGTCTTCACCT
>JAOZRY010000465.1 GCA_029939965.1 Bacteroidales bacterium
GGGTTAGAGGTTAGATGTTAGAAGGTAGATGTTAGATGATAGAAGGTAGATGTTAGATGTTAGAAGTTAGAGGTTAGAGGTTAGATGTTAGAAGGTAGATGTTGGAAATTCTTTAAGATCAATTTGTTTTTTGGCTTGTTATGGTCAGGACTTGCTATCTCATAATAGTTATTGATCCCTGAAAAACATCTGTACCAAAATATCCTTCGGCTTTCAACACATAAAAGTAAACCCCTTCCCGCAGGTTTTCGCCATCCCAGTCGCCCTGATAATCCTTTCGGGAATATACTTTTTTGCCGTTTCTGTTAAAAATTTTTATTTCGTTACGTATATAATTTTCCAAACTATCTATAGCAAAATATTGATTATATTGATCTCCATTTGGAGTAAAAACATTGGGCACTGTTAGCATCACTCTCCCAACATCAACGTTCATGGAAGCCGAGTCGATACATTCGTCATCGGTGGTATATTTGAGCCAAACCTCAAATTCTCTTACCTGGTCAAAAACTTTAACATACATTGTGTCCTTGGAATAGGTGCTATCGCCAAAATCCCAACTGTTGTCGATAACATAAATACTGTCGATCGAGAGATTATTATATGAAAAAGTAACTACCGGATTTTGAATGTAAATATTTCCATCGGGATCGCGCACAATTTCTACTTCAGGCATATCAAAAACTTCTACCGGCAAGGCTGTATCTCTTACACAATTATACTCGTCGGTAACTTCAATATCATAATCTGCTTCACATAACCCAAAAACTATGGAGTCGTATTGAACAGGTGTGGTGGTTGGCCAAAAGTAGGAATAAGGAGGTAAACCACCCGAAACCAATACCTGCAACTGTCCTTTGCAAGTTCCCGGACATCCCATATTTATTTGGTTTATTTCATCAAAATTCATTCGTGGGTACAGCCATATTTGTACACTATCCACACAGGTCATAATTCCAGCACTGTCGGTTATTTGCACATAAACAGTAGTTGTGTCTAATTGTGGAATTACATCAACACATGCGGCGGTATCGTATTCGATAAACAGATTCGGATCGTTTGATGACCATTTGTACATAAAAACATCTGGTGACTCAACACACAAGGTAACAGGATAAGTGTAGCAGGTAAGCACAGTATCAACCATGTCAATGTATCCATTCTGAATAAAAACCCATGTAGAATCCTTGAGTATCTCTCTGTTTTTACGTGTACACAATACATTATACCACCCGGTATCCTGCGCCCAAATAGTTTGGGTTTGCTCGTTGGTACTCCACAAATAACTTTGAAACCCAGCACCAGCATCTAATAAAGTACTATCAGCAAAACAAGCTAATGTTGTATCAGGAAGCTGCGGTTCCTGTGCTGATGCAATATTTTCTGCAGCAAGCAAAATGATCAGGGATAAAAATACAATCCTGAAAATGAAAGTTATTCGTTGATTTTTAATTTCAAACATTTGATTCATTTCAATTTGGCTGCAAAAATATGGATAATTCATCTACTTCAATTTCATTTCTTAATAGTTACCAAACGACAGCATCATAAGTGTACATTTTTCAACCACTTCAATGTTCTGCTTTTGGGCAATTTTTGCAGTTCTGTAACTGCACCATTTGAATACCTGTATGATTTAGGGTTTGCACCAATAACAACCGTCTTTCTTTTAATTTCTTTCACAATCAAGTTTTCTTTTCAATGCAAAGTTTTGAGATTTATTGTTGTAGCCTGCAAATATTTCAGGTTACCAGTTTCCCGAACTATCTGCAAATGAACAAATAAAAATTTTACAGAAATCCTATAAGACATTATGACATTATAAATGAGGCGTTTAGCTGCCATATTATCATAAAACACCAAATGAGATACAATGGCAGAGAAATTGATAATGAGCACGGAATTTTAATAAATAGGAGACCTAAATATGAACTTTAATAATTTCACAATAAAAGCACAAGAAGCCGTACAAAAGGCTCAGGAGATAGCTCAAAAGAACGAGCATCCACAAATTGAAAACTCTCATTTGCTAAATGGCATCCTCAGCGTAGATGAGAATGTAGTTCCATTTTTACTTAAGAAAATGGATGTTGATTTAAACACACTTACAACAAATCTCGATACCATTATCAGATCATACCCCAAGCAAACCGGTGGGCAGATATTTTTGTCCTCTGATGCAAATACAGCTTTGCAAAAATCGATGACGTTCCTAAAAGAATTCAAGGATGAATTTGTTTCGATCGAACACATATTATTGGGAATTCTTTCAGTAAAAGATAAAACTTCGATACTGCTGAATGAAAACGGTGTGAATATAAAAAATTTATTGGCGGCAATCAGGGAAATAAGAAAAGGCAAAAGTGTAAAAAGTAAAAGTGCCGAGGACACATATAACGCTCTAATCCGTTTTGCAAAAAACCTGAATGAACTCGCTGCTTCGGGCAAACTCGATCCGGTGATTGGCCGCGATGAAGAAATTAGAAGGATTTTGCAAATCTTATCGAGAAGAACCAAAAACAATCCCATTTTAATTGGTGAGCCGGGTGTGGGAAAAACGGCAATTGCCGAAGGCATTGCACACAGAATCATCAATGGTGATATTCCGGAAAACCTTAAATCCAAGCAAATATTTTCGTTAGATATGGGAGCTCTTATTGCTGGAGCAAAATACAAAGGTGAGTTTGAAGAACGATTAAAAAGTGTAGTTAAAGAAGTTATAGATGCGGAGGGTGAAATCATTCTTTTCATCGATGAAATTCATACACTTGTTGGTGCAGGTGGTGGCGAAGGAGCCATGGATGCAGCTAATATTCTTAAGCCGGCATTGGCTCGTGGTGAACTTAGGGCTATTGGTGCCACTACACTCAAAGAGTATCAGAAATACTTCGAAAAGGATAAAGCCCTCGAACGTCGTTTCCAGATTGTGAAGGTAAACGAGCCTGACACACTGGATGCAATTTCAATTTTACGCGGATTGAAAGAACGCTATGAAACCCATCACCATGTAAGGATAAAAGATGATGCAATAATTGCTGCCGTAGAACTTTCGCAACGGTACATCAGCGATCGATTTTTGCCCGACAAAGCTATCGATCTGGTAGATGAAGCCGCTTCAAAACTTCGTTTGGAAATTAATTCGCTCCCGGAAGAACTTGATGAAATTGAGCGCAAAATCAGGCATCTTGAAATTGAGCGTGAAGCCATCAAACGAGAAAAAGACAAAATAAAACTCAACCAATTACAAAAAGACATTGCAAATTTTTCTGAAGAACGAAATCATTTAAAAGCCAAATGGCAGGCCGAAAAAGATGTGGTCGAAAACATTCAGTCGAGGAAAAAGGAAATCGAAAATCTAAAGTTCGAGGCTGAGCAAGCTGAGCGTGATGGTGATTTTGGAAAAGTGGCAGAAATAAGATATGGACGAATTAAACAAACCGAAGATGAGCTGGAAAAACTAAAAATTAAACTTGGAAATGTTCAGGGTAACGATCCCATGATTAACGAAGAGGTAGATGCCGAAGATATTGCAGACATAGTTTCGCGCTGGACAGG
>JAOZRY010001195.1 GCA_029939965.1 Bacteroidales bacterium
GAATTTGCATGTACCTGATAGTTTAGGATTACAAAGAAAAGCAATTGCTGGCAACGTTGAATCATAGATAAATATTATTTTGATGTGTTGGCGGAGGCAGGACTTATACTTAATTCCACGCAAAGCTACAAAAGAAAATCGCAAAGAAAACAATATGACAGAAAAGGAAATAGCTACAACAATTGTGGATTGTTCCAACCGTGCCATCAATCCAAATAAGGTTATAAGGTTAGTTAATTCATAGGGTGTTGGTTTTGTACTAAGGTTGGGGAAGCAGATAAGGTTTTGTTTGATTAAATGCTTACACAATCCCGCACGTGCAAAAAAACCTTATTTCCATCTCCCAAACCTTAATAGAATTGATATGTCCCACTATCACAAAACCTTATTAACCTTATTACATGAAGACCATAGAATGGGCTTTTAAGAGAAGAAAGGTCAGGGATTGATAAAACATAATAAAATATTTTTACTCCAACACATCTACATGGGAGACCTGTGGATAAAATAATATTTAGCCACCTCGAATGTTTCGGTTGTGAATTATGTTCAAATGGCTATTTTTGCGAAAATAAGAAACTGTATCCATGTTGAATGTTCAGGAGATTTCGAAGCTACCGTTTTTCTTCATTATCGGAAGGCCACGGTCGGGGACAACCCTGTTGAGGACTTTGCTGGATGCACATCCAAATGTTTGTATCCCGCAGGAATCCCCTGTTATTCTAAATCTTTACCTGAAGTATGGCAAAAAGGTTGACTGGAAGCCAAAGGATATCGAGGCATTTATCCACGATTTAAACCCTCAACACATTTTTGGTATTTGGAATATTGATGAAGAAAAATTAAAAACAGACCTAAGGAAATGTGTGGGCGAAAATAGTTTTGAAGCAGTTATTAAAGTTTTATACACAAATTTTAATTCCATTTACAGCAAAACACAGCCCGTTATTATTGGCGATAAGAACCCTGTTTACTCCGTTAATTTTCATGAAATCTTTCCGATAATGGGCG
>JAOZRY010000466.1 GCA_029939965.1 Bacteroidales bacterium
TGAAAAGTTAATTCTTATTGCTCGTAACCAGAAATTGAACTTTAGTTCGCTATATTATTCGCTAAAGGATATTAAAATTTCAGATGATTTTCATAAGAACAAAGTAGAATCTAATGTTAAGGTAACTCTAAAAAAATTCATGCCCTTTTTTCTAATGCTTTCGGGTTTATTGGCATTTCGTTCTTTGCTAAAATCAGCTGTTACTACATTTTTACCAATCTATCTTACCGATCAGGGCGAAACTGTTTGGTTTGGTGGTTTAGCATTGGTAGTACTTGAATTAGCCGGGGCGGCAGGGACTTTATTAGCCGGTACCCTTTCGGACAGGATTGGACGAAAAACAACCCTTGTTGTGGCTTCGGTGTTGTCGCCTGTCATATTTTGGTTTTTTGTCCATGCAGGTTCTGCAATGCAATTCCCTATGCTACTGTTACTTGGATTTTTTCTTTTTGCCAGTGGTCCGGTTTTGCTGGCAATGGTGCAAGACCTCGGAAGTGAGCGTCCGGCATTTATTAATGGTATTTATATGACTATTAATTTCTTTTTCGGATCGCTTACAGTTTTGTTAGTTGGTTTTTTTGGAGACAGAATTGGGTTATTCTTTACCTACGAAATTATTGCTGTTGCTTCGTTGCTTAGTATTCCCTTTGCGGTATTGATTTTTAAATTCACAAAAAAATAAGGAGACCGGTATAATCTTCGACCTCCTTATTTTTCTTTATAAATACTTGGTTATCTTTTCATTGTTTCTTCAATCTCATTGATGGTTATTGGAATACGTTCCCCAATAAACCGGCTACCGGTTTCAGTTATAAGTATATCATCTTCAAGCCTGATGCCCCCAAATCCAAGATATTTCTCAGCCTCTGAATAATTAATGAAATCGCTAAATTTCCCTTCTTTTTTCCAAAGGTTTACCAGAGCCGGAATGAAATAAATGCCTGGTTCGGTAGTTAAAACAAATCCGGGTTCAAGCTTGCGTCCAAGACGGAGGTACGCAGTTCCGAATTGCTTACTACGTTTTATTTCTTCATCATATCCAACATTATCTTCGCCAAGCCCCTCCATATCATGAACATCCATGCCCATCATGTGACCAAGCCCGTGTGGGAAAAACATTGCATGAGCACCCTGGCGTACGGCCTCATCTACATCCCCTTTCATTATGTTCAGGTCTTTTAATCCTGAAGCAATTACACGCGCCGCCAAAAGGTGAATGCTCTGATAAGTAACTCCTGGTTTCAGTGCTTCAATTGCTTTATTGTTCGCATCCAAAACAATTTGGTAAATGTTTTTTTGACGTAACGAAAATTTCCCGCCAACAGGCACTGTTCGGGTAAAATCGCTGGCATAATGTGTTACTGTTTCAGCACCGGCATCTGTTAATAACATGCGACCTTCCTGTAAAATCTGACTATGATCGTGATTGTGGAGGGTTTCGCCATTTTGAGATAAAATAACCGGGAACGAAACCATGGTACCATGCGACAGGGCAATGCCTTCGATGATACCTGCTATGTTCCGTTCATACTCTCCCGGATGAGCCATTTTCATCGAAGCAACATGCATTTGGTGTCCAATAGCAGCAGCTTTTTCAAGCTCGGTAATTTCATATTCATCTTTAATGTTACGCAAACTAATCACGGCTTTAATCAATTCTAAAGAGGCTTTGTTTTTTTGCTCTGCAATTTTGATCCCGGTAAGGAGCTCGAATTGAATTTTTGTTTCACCACGGTATAGGGGTAAGAAATGAAACTCCCTGCCACTGCTTAATGCTTTCTTTAAATAGCCGGCGAGTTCAGTCATTGGCCTTACATCTTCAATGCCTGCTTTAGCTGCATTGTCTTTCATCGAAGGTTGGGTACCCATCCAGATAATATCATCAAGTTCAATATCATCCCCAAAAATAATGTCTCTGCCTTCGTCAAAATCAAAAACTCCTGCAACGCCTTGCAAATCAATACCAAAAAAATATAGGAAATTGCTGTCTTGCCTGAAATGAAAAGTATTGGCCGGATAATTCATCGGTGAATCCACATTCCCCAAAAATAAGGCAATCCCGCTCCTGACTTTCGTTTGCAGTGCTTCTCTTCTGCTCTTATATACTTCTGCTTTAAACATATTTGTATTGTTTTAATGAATTATTATTAAATGTTTGTGGGCAAATTTAATGAAAAGAAAGTGAGTAGTTGAAAAAAGATTGTTGTTGAAACCAAAATGGGTTCATATAAAATCATTGATTATAAAAAATTTGGCGTGAAAGTTTTGATCGTTCAAAAGAAATATCCCTAATTGATTTTGATACGGGGAAAATAAAATATATTTTTGCAACTGTGTTGCAAAAAATGAAAATGATGTTAGCTGAAGAATTATTACGAAAATACAGTTTGAGCCGAACGGTCATCAGGGAGGAGATATTGGCGATTTTTCTGGATTACCCACATGCAATGTCGATGAGTGAGTTGAAAGATGAAATGAGTTGTAATTGCGACCGGGTTACTCTATACAGAAATCTGAAGAAATTTACACAAAAAGGGATATTGCATGAAGTGTATTTGAATAAACAGGATTCGAAATATGTACTTCCCGAAAGTATTTTGAATCCACAAAAAGAATACAGCGAACATCTTCATTTTAAGTGTTTACATTGTGAAATGGTGAAATGCCTCACCGATCAGAAAATTATGAAAGTGATTTTGCCGGAAGGCTTTAAAAAGGTGGAAGCCAATTTTGTGGTTTATGGAACTTGTGATGCATGTGGTAAAAACTAACCATTGAACGTATTGATCGTTGAGATGTTAATAATTATAATAATTCGGGAGAAAAATAAAAGCAATAAAAATGAAAGTAACAGCTTGCAGGAAAACGCATTTTAACGCTACACACAGATTGCATAATCCAAATTGGGGTGATGATAAAAATGAAAAAGTATTTGGGAGTTGTAACAATCCTAACTATCATGGCCACAATTACAATCTGATTGTAAAAGTGAGAGGTGAAGTGAATCCTGAAACAGGATACGTAATGGATATGAAAGTATTGAAGGAAGTTGTTAAAGAGCATGTAGAAGATCGGTACGATCACAAAAATCTTTACCTTGATGTTGAGGATTTTAAAGATTTAAACCCAAGTGTAGAAAATATTGCTATAAAAATCTGGAATTTGTTACGTGATAAAATTGATGAAAAACTTGAATTGGCAGTAGTGCTTTTTGAAACAGAGAGAAATTTTGTTGAATATGACGGAAAATAATATTAAACATAAGAAGCTCATCGAACAAACATTCCTTGAAGGACATTTTATTATTTCAATAACCAGATAACACAGATATACTTCGCTTTGATGATGGCTAAAAACTTTTTTAACTCAATAAATCTTTAACCCAATAATTTTTTGCCTGTAAACTTTACAAAACATGAAAAAGATAAGAAACATACCTTATGGTGTTGGCGATTTTGAATCGGTACAATTAGAAAACGACTACTATGTGGACAAGACCATGTTCATCCCACAAGTGGAAAAAACAAGGTTCAATTTCCTGATACGTCCGCGCC
>JAOZRY010001196.1 GCA_029939965.1 Bacteroidales bacterium
GTAGTTGGTGATGAATCCCTGTTTGAACCAAAAAAATTGCTGTTGCAGGATGTGATAGCAATAGATACTGCAAGGATGATTAAAAGACTGAATAACTGCTGATTATTAAACCTCATCATTTGATATTTTAAAAACAAACCTATTAACTAAAATGATGGACATTTTATTGCTTTTGAATTTCTTCTTTTTTTATCGCATTCAAAAATCCATGCAATAGAGACCTCATGCGCTCCTCCTGTGGCATTTGTAAGTGCTGAAACGCCATAATCATAACTGTAACCAAATCTCATGTTATTACGGTGTAAACCTAACGAAATTATTATTGCATCAGGGTTCTCAAATGCATGTCGATACCAAATTCCTGCAACAAAAGGCTCGATCGAAAAATATGCCCCTAAATTGAGCTGTTTAAAATCACCTTGCTGCTGATACAATATGTTGGGAGAAATACTAAAACTACTGCTGTTATATCCTCGGTATCCACTACCACCGTAACTCAAATTTACTCCGGCATGAAGGGTGAATTTCATGTGAAGAATGTTGTTGTCTTCTGAAAGAAAACCGGCATTTGGCTGGCTCAAATGATGAATCGCCCCACCTACAAAATATTTTTCATCATATCCAATAATAAAACCTGTGGCAAAATCGGGGAAAATTACATTGCTTTCAAAATTTTCAAGCGGTGGTGTGGCAGGTAGTAAATTTCCGGTATTGGGATCGATCCGGGAGGCAAAAATCAATTCATCCCAATTTACAGCCCGCTGTTTTAAACTTGCTTCTAAAGCAAAATTTGCAACTAAAAAATCACTTAACTGAAGGCGATAAGAATACATGCCGGCCAGAGAAAAGTTACTGATGGATGCTTCGCCACTTTTATTATACTCGGCCCGAAGCCCCAAACCACCAGATAAAAAATTTGAATATTGATCGTAAGAAGCACTGTACGACACAAATGATGCAGGTAGCGAAGGCCATTGGTTGCGATAATTCAGGATCATTCTCGGACAA
>JAOZRY010000467.1 GCA_029939965.1 Bacteroidales bacterium
CCATCATACTCGGAGTTATGCCGCAAATGTTGTCTATTGGTCTCATGAAAACATCAATGGGAACAGTAATAGTAGGTGGGATGATTGCTTCGATCGTATTTACTTTTCTTTTCACTCCGGTTATGTTTTGGTATATAACTCGATTTATTGGGTTTATATCTAAAATAGGGCATAGGGAAGTGAGGAGTTAAAGCTTTTGTTTTGACGCGAGAAGAGATAACTTAGCGCAAGAAATACATTAGGTGGCAAAAAATGAGACAACCTAAGGCAGATCTTATTGCCAGAATAATTATCACAGTAGTTGTTCTCCTTTTAATCTTCGGGTTTATCGCTTCATTTTTTTGGGGAGGGATCAAAGTACATTGTTGTTTATTTGAAGGTTTGACAGAAAAGCTAAAAACCACTTTCGGATTCTGAAAAATATTTATGAGAAAATAAAGGAGTGCTATGGATATTAAATGTCTGAAAAACGGAAATAGAGGAAAGATGTTCTTGTTGAATTGTAATTAATCTAATTTTTATCACAAAACCTTATGGAGCAAATGAAATACTTTTCACAAAAAAAAGCATTATTATACATAGCAGGAGCCATTGTAACGGTAGTTCTTATCGGGATAAGTTTGAAAATTCTGTATTTAAGCACCCAAATGTATTTTTACTTTAAAAAACCTTATCGTGGAATAGAGGGGAGGATATATCAAATTGATAATGAGTTAGGGTATAAAACTGTCCCGGGATCCTTGGGATATCAGACTTTTCCGAGGAGGGATAAAATACCGGTGCAATTTGATCAATATGGGTTTCGTGTTCCAGTGAAAAATGAGAGGGATACATATTCCAGAAAACCATTATTTCTTGTGCTAGGTGGTTCTTTTGCGTTTGGAGATGGATGTTTGGCGGAAGAGTCTGTAGCCTACTTGTTAGGGGAGTTGTCGGGAGGGTCAGCGATTAATGCAGGAATGAGTGGATATGGGTGCGCTCAGATGCTATTTAGGGCTCGAAAACTAATTCCAGAGTATAGACCTGATTATGTAATAATCCAATCTTCTCCATGGTTGATAAGCAGGGCAGGAAGGTCGTATATGTTAACGTATTCTGGGAGTATAGCTGCGCCATTTTTTACACTAAAAGATGGAAAAAATGAAATAGTTCCCCCACCTTATGTTTTTGATATTTTTGAGTTACCAATTGAGGAATATAAACATACTCAAAAAGGCATATTCGATTATTTTTCTTTTATAAAAAATGTTGGCATTCCCTTGTTTGTTAATAAGTTTTGCAATAACACATTAACTTATTTAAGAATAAAATTAGGGGTACTCCCAAGGCCAAATCGACAAGGCATTAATGTTGAGAGAGATTTCTATGGAGAGCTGTATAGGTTATGCAAGACGTATGGAAGTGAAATGGTAATAGTGTTCTGTGGGCAAAAAAGATTACCGATAGAATCAAATATAGTAAACGGTATGAATCGCATTCCTGGAGTTTCCATATTTAATGCAAACGAGATTTTATGGGATACGTTATTTATCAAAACTGATGAAGAATATGAGATCAATTACTGGCAATGGGACGATAAATTTGTGGATCCCCATCCAAGTTCTAAAGCACATAAGATTATTGCGAATGCGATCTATGAAAAGATGAAGTTAGATAAATTTGTTAAATAGGCAGGAAATTGCGGTGAAAGTTTTTTTTGGATACAGAATATAGCAATGATATATTAAAATTGATGGCTAAAGCTGGTTAAAAAAGATGTGGAAGTTTTGTTTTGCCGGTCAGAGGAATACACCATGAGACTTTTTAAAAAAAAGAAAAAAATTGGCTTAGTTCTAGGTAGCGGTGCGGCAAGAGGACTGGCCCATATCGGTGTAATCAAAGCGCTGGAAGAAGAGAATATTCCAATTGATATGATAGCCGGGACGAGTATGGGAGCTCTTATAGGTGCATGTTACGCGAAAAATGGAGACATAACAGATTTTGAAGAGGTAATTTTGAAAATGGATTGGAGGCGATTACTTCAGTTAGTAGATTTTAATTTAGCAGTTATGTTTAAAGGGTTTGTTCGGGGAGACAAAGTAAAAGAATTATTAAAGACAATTATTGGAGATATTGAATTCAAGGATCTTAAGATACCTTTAGTGGTTGTTGCTACTGATGTGAATACCGGAGAAGAGGTCATAATTAAAGAAGGGTCGGTAGTTGAGGCGGTAAGAGCCAGCATTTCCATTCCCGTCGTTTTTATGCCAGTAAAATTCAAAGGTAAATTTTTAATTGATGGAGGTATTGTTAATCCTGTCCCGGTAGATGTGATAAAAAGGATGGGTGCGACATCTATTATTGCCTGTAATGTTATCCATGATCCGGGAAAAAGAAAGGCGAGCAAAGAACACAAACACTTGCAAGTAGCGGGACAGAAAGCAGTTCCAGAAAATTTTGGATCTATCAAAAGTGACATTTTTAATGCGTTAAATAGTCAAATCAACACCATTATTCAAGAAAATAGCAAAAAATTAAAAAAACTTCAGAAAGTTGTTAATGACCTAAAGAGAAAAATACCTGGGATTTCTGAAGAAGTAGATGCAAATGTCCCCAATATATTTGACGTTTTGGCACAAGCGCTTTACGCTATGGAATATGAAATAGTTAAGTTGAAATCGCAAGAAGCAGATATTATGATAATACCAGAGGTGGGGCATATTGACACATTAGAATTTTACCGTGGAGAAGAAGCCATTTCAGAAGGATATGAAGCAGCAAAGAAAGCTTTTCTAAGTGGAAACATTTTTAAGAGGGAGGACAATGAATATCAAATGTATGAAAGAGGGTAAAAAAATGAGATGCTTGTTGATGGGGTTGGCAATGTTTGTTGTTATTATAGGAGTAATGGCTATATTCCATAAATCAACAGTGTTCCAATGGGATTCTCTTACATGGGTAGCTATCATATCCATAGTTATTTGTGCGAGCCTTTGTAATGTTTGCGGAGATAAAAAAGATAAGGACAAAAAATAGTGGATATGAAGAAAAGATTTGTTAAAGTTTACATTTTATTAAGTCTGATTATTGCGATTTGTAGTTTTTTATTTCTTATTTCAGTTATTTATCAAACAACGAGAATGTACTCATATATAAAAAATCCCCATCGTGGATGGAGTGGAGAAATGCATAAAGCGGATGCTGTGTTAGGATATGCGGGGAGACCTAATGCTAGGGGCTATCAAACATTTATATCGCGCGAAAAGCAGCCCATACAATATGATGAAAATGGGTTTCGGGTGTTGGTAGGAGCAAAAACAAATGATTTTTCAAAGAGGCCTCTAATACTGGTTTTAGGAGATTCGTTTGCTTATGGTGACGGATGTTTGGCAAAGGAATCGACTCCGTATTTAGTTGCCCAAAAGTTGTCTGGATCCCTAATTAACGCAAGTATGTGCGGGTATGGATACCAGCAGATGCTTATTCTTGCCCGACAATTTATACCTGAATTTAATCCGGATTATGTGATAATCCAGTCTACTCCATGGCTTAGCATCCGAGT
>JAOZRY010001197.1 GCA_029939965.1 Bacteroidales bacterium
AAATCCCAATTGTTCTTCTAATGGTATTTTATAAGGAATAAGTGAAAATAAAAGTCTTGCAACAATAAAAAAAACAATTTGAATTTGTAGTAAAAACATACTTTTAGAATGACAGAAAACCAGACTGAAAAAATATATGCTAACGCTTTTTATATTTATCATTTGCCTATCATTCCTATAAATCATTATCTTTGACCTATGTCGCTACTAAACGATTTTATAGGGCTTTTTTTTCCAAGAGTATGCGATGCCTGCGAAAATTTACTGTTGAGAAACGAGACCACAATATGTACACGTTGCCTTACCGGTCTTCCCAAAACAAACTTTCATAAATATCCTGATAATCCGGTGATGGAAACTTTTTGGGGACGATTGAAAATTGAATCTGCCTCTTCATTTCTCTATTATTCCAAAGCCGGAAAAGTGCAAAACCTGATCCATAGCTTTAAGTATCGTGGCAAATACGAAATAGGAATGATGCTGGGCGAAATGTTTGCTGCTGATTTAAAAACCTCTCCGTATTTTAACAATATCAATACCATTATTCCGGTACCACTTCATTGGACAAAATTAAAAACAAGGGGGTTTAATCAAAGCGAAGTAATTGCGAGGGGAATGGCAAAACAAATGAATGCGCAAATTGAAAACGATGTTTTAATCAGACGGTTTGCTACCGATACTCAAACTAAAAAATCGAGATTAAAACGAGTGGAAAATGTACAGGGAAAGTTTGGTATTCAAAATCCTGAAAAAATTGCCGGGAAGCATGTTTTATTGATCGATGATATTATTACAACCGGATCGACGATTGAGGAGTGTGCGAATATACTTTTGTCGGTTGATGAAACTAAAGTTAGCATTGCTTCTATTGGATTTGCCAGCAAATAATTCATCGCCCTGCTTCTCTAAAATTCCGGTAACTCAACAGTGCCCAACTCACCATTTCTTCAAATGTTTTATAATCAATTTGGTGTTCCAGCCAATCGCAAACTTAGGATGTATGATTT
>JAOZRY010000468.1 GCA_029939965.1 Bacteroidales bacterium
ATGAGGAAACCATAAAAAAAACCGACATCACCGGCAAGGTAGATATGAAACAAACCGGCAAAGCCTATGTAATTTCTGAGGAGCTGAGCGATGATGTATTTATTGGAGCCAGCCATACAGGTCATGCCTTGCACAACGATATTGTAAAAGTTCAATTGTTTCCCAAACGAAAAGGGCACAAGTTGGAAGGGCAGATTGTAGAGATCGTAAAAAGAGCTAAAACCCGATTTGTGGGAACCATCGAAAAAACACACAAATTCGCTTTCCTTATTGCCGATAGCCGCACTATGCCGTCCGATATTTTTATTCCGTTAGCAGAACTTAAAGGTGCCAAAAATGGTGAGAAGGCAGTGGTGAAAATGACCGAGTGGCCTGAACATGCCAACAACCCTTTTGGTGCAGTAGAAAAAGTATTGGGCAAACCAGGAGATAATGAAGTGGAGATGCAGGCCATTCTTGCTGAAAATGATTTTCCGCTCGAATTTCCAAAACAGGCAGAAAATGAAGCCGATAAAATAAAAACCAAAATCACGGTTAAGGAAATAAAAAGCCGGAAAGATTTCAGGAATACACCAACATTTACAATCGATCCGGCTGATGCCAAAGATTTTGACGATGCTATCTCATACCGAAAACTTGAAAATGGAAATCATGAGGTGGGTGTTCACATTGCTGATGTTGCGCATTATGTTAAACCTAACGGAGCCATTGATGAGGAGGCGTACAATCGCGGCACATCCATTTATTTGGTTGACAGGGTAATTCCGATGTTACCCGAAAAGCTTTCGAATAATGTTTGTTCGCTCAGGCCAAATGAGGATAAGTTATGCTTTGCGGCAGTTTTTGAGTTAGACGACAACACCAAAATATTATCGGAGTGGTTCGGAAAAACCATTATCAACAGCAACCACCGGTTCGATTATGAAGAGGCTCAACAAATTATAGAGGGAGGCGAAGGGGCCATGAAGGATGAAGTTGTGGCTGTGCATGTATTAGCTGAGAAATTAAAGGAAGCTCGTTTTAAAAAAGGTGCCATCGATTTTCATACCGAGGAGGTAAAATTTATTCTTGATAAAAAAGGAAAACCCGTTGATACCTACATAAAAGTGCAAAAGGAGGCCAATTGGATGATCGAAGATTTTATGCTGTTGGCAAACCGTCGTGTTGCCGAGCGAATCGGCAGACAACGCGGAAAGAATCCACCCAAAACTTTTGTTTACAGGGTTCACGATCAGCCATCACCCGAAAAGCTAAATAAGTTCACACAATTTGTGGGAAGGTTGGGATATAAAATGAGTCTCACTTCTGAGCGTAGCCTTGCAAAATCGTTCAACAACCTGTTTAAACAAGTGCATGGCAAAGGAGAAGAAAACCTTGTGGAAACGCTTGCTGTGCGCACCATGGCCAAAGCCGAATATTCGATCCAAAACATCGGGCATTACGGACTGGCTTTTAAATATTATACGCACTTTACATCGCCCATCCGCCGTTACCCCGATTTGATGGTTCATCGGTTGCTCCAAAAATATTTCGACAAAGAACCATCGGTGGATGAAGCTGAATATGAGAATAAATGTAAACACACTTCCGAAATGGAGCGAAAAGCTGTGGAAGCCGAGCGGGCATCAATTAAATACAAACAAGCCGAATTTATGGCCGATAAAATAGGTGAAGAGTTTGATGGTTTAATCTCGGGGGTTTCCAAATACGGAATTTTTGTGGAGGTAAAGAAAAATAAATGCGAGGGTATGGTAAGGCTTCGCGATTTGGATGATGATTTTTATTATTTGGATGAAGAAAACTATACGGTGATCGGGCACAGATATGGCAATAAATTTAAACTTGGCGACCCCATTCGAATTCGTGTAAAGCACATCGACATCAGAAAGAAACATTTGGATTATGAATTAGCCTAACCCGGACGAGCCGGAAAAGAGACTGGAATACGTTGGCTAACAAATGTATTCAATCTTTGAGCCTAAAATGCTTTGCCAAAACCTCCATACCTCCGCTCCCAAATATCAGGAATGGTTTATTGTTGCAGCAACCATTTTCTTGCCTGAACAAATTCAATCTCTCTCTCAATTCCAAACCAATTAAACTTTTGTGTATATTTTTCATCATACGTAATTACCAACAAGCTATTGCACTTCAATTCTTTTGATGCTTTCAATAAGGCCCTGACTTCCCGGTTGTGTGTACGTATTTGTTTGCTATTCCAGCATACTTGTATTAATTTGGTAATTTTGATTCCTTGCTGTATCACAAAATCAATTTCATACTTATCCTTGCTTTTCCAATAGTACAATTTCGATCTATCCTGAAATGAACGTTTCATCAGTTCTGTTGCAACAACATTTTCAAGTAGCTTTCCGTGATCGTTACTAAAGTGAAATGCTTTTGCATTATAAAATCCATTATCACAACAATATATTTTTTTATTCGACCGCTGCTGTTCTGCAATCTTATAAGAAAATCCTGACAGGCTAAAAAAAATAAATACCTCCTCTAAGTAACCAAGGTATTTCTTAATGGTGTGTACACTGGATATTTGCGTTTGTTTTGCCAGTGTGTTCATCGAAAATTCTCCGGTAATATTGGATATAAGCCATGAAGCAAGGTTTTCGAGTAAACCGGCATTCCTGATGCGATATCTCTTTACAATATCTTTAAAAAGTATCGAATCGAATAATACTTGCAAATATTCACTGTAATCAAGGTTTTTCATTAAAGGTTCAGGATAACCGCCATTAGACAAAAAATCATTGAATTTTTCCTTTATTTCTATTTCAGTAAGTGTTTTTTCTGACGCTGCAATATATTCGATAAACGAAAAAGTAAACAAATAAACCGGCAAGTGGCGACCTGTAAGATGAGTTGCCAATTCGCTACTGAGCAGGTTGGAATTACTACCTGTAACGATAAGTATAAACCCCTGCCTTTGCAAACGATTGATAATGAGTTCCCAATTGGGCAGGTTTTGGATTTCATCAAGCAAAAGCACAAGTGGGTTGGCATAAACAGCCACAACTGCTTCAAGAATTTCATCAAAATCTTTAACCTTTACTAACCTTTCATCATCAAAATTAACGAACCCAAAAGATTTATGCTCATCCATGTGATGCATCCCAAAAAAGGATTTCCCCGCCCTTCGCGGGCCAATTATCACCCTGATAAGGTTGGTATTAGAATCCGTTAAGATGGTTTGTCGTGCAACATACTTCTCCTTTAATCGCTTTTCCAGTTCGTACTTTTGCTTTAGTATGATGTCTCGTATCATTATGAATCAAAATATTTGTACTGCACAAAATTACGTATTTTTATGCAGTATGATGTATTTGTTGCAATAAAACGATCATGAAAAACTGCCTGCTGCGGTGGCCTGTTTTTTTCCCATCAAAAAAGTTTCTCGTATAATTCGGTCATCGCCAAGTACCATTAGAGCAAAAAGTATATCATCGATCGATTCGGAGGTCTTGATCCGGTAATCGAGAAGTTCGTTTTTTGAAGGATCAAGAACCACAAAATC
>JAOZRY010001198.1 GCA_029939965.1 Bacteroidales bacterium
TGGCAAAGGTTCGGCATTGATACATGAGTCGGTAAAATTGCGCTGGGAACAGGATACCAAATACAGACCTGAAAATTTGGTTAAATATATTAACAAAAATGGTTGGCCGGATACTCTTATCAAATAATACCGATTCCAAGCCCATAATCCATTTGGATATTTATTGAATCATATTTTTCAGGACAGATGATTTTTATACTTTTGCTCCAACAAACTAAAAAAAATTATTAGATATGTTTAAAGTAAATGAATATTTTGATGGCAACGTAAAATCTCTTGCTTTTGAAAACACAGAAGGTGTTGTAACCGTTGGCGTTATGGCTCCCGGCGAATATGAATTCGGTACAACTACGGTTGAGTATATGACCGTAACTTCCGGCGAATTGGTGGTGCAGCTTGCTGGAGAAACCAAATGGAAAAGCTACAAACCATTTGAAACATTTGTTGTTGAAAAAGACACAAAATTCAGGGTTAAAGTAAGCGAACAAACAGCCTATAAATGCGTTTATAAATAATTAGTATTTATGAAAACCATTACAGAAATACTTGACCGCTTAAAAGCAGGGAATCAACGCTTTGCTGTGAATACACCTGAGCACAAAAAACAGGACGACCAACAAAGGGCAGCTATCATACATGGTCAAAATCCGTTTGCCATTATTTTGGGTTGTGCAGATTCACGCATCGTTCCGGAACATATTTTCGATACAGGATTGGGTGAGTTATTTGTTGTACGTGTAGCCGGAAACGTTGCCAACACCTCTTCCGTTGCAAGCATCGAATATGCCGTAGCGCACTTATCCACTAAAGTAATTGTGGTATTGGCTCACGAAAATTGTGGTGCAGTTACAGCTGCCTTAAAAGGGGGCAACAACGGTTATAATTTAAATCATTTGCTTTCGCATATCACTCCGGCAATAAACGAATCGGCTGCTAATGCTACAGTAAATGATGTGGCAAAGAAAAATGCACTTTTAACTATTGATGATTTAACCCAGCGATC
>JAOZRY010001199.1 GCA_029939965.1 Bacteroidales bacterium
TGTAATGGAAAGAACCCATTTAACTGACAAGCTTGGAATAGAAAATATCTATCCTGATTCAAACATGGCTTTAAAATCAATTTACAAACAGATACATACAAAAGGGGACTGCAATGATTGTCCTTTAAAACATTATATGCCTATTGAGATGCAGGAAAAAATTTAATATCGTCAACAAGTTAATTTACAAATAACAAGGGAAAAATATCATGACAGATACAATTACACAAAAAGAAGTAGAACAGGCACAACAGGCCTGGGGTGATGGAATCGTGGCAATAGGAAAGGCATTCACCGACAAGAGTGATTTTGTTGGAGTGGCCCGAAAACATCTTGACGATTTGTATAACTTTCAGGCAGGTGAGGTTTTGTTCAAGCCCACAAAGGCAGCTAAAGTGCAGTTTCGTAATGATAATGAAAGCGCCCTTTCCTATTTTGTCGGCGGAAATGATAATTTTGCAGAAGATCACGGTTTTGCCATTCAACCATGGACCCATGTCCGGTTTGAAAATGCCGGTATATATCTGCATGGAGACTATGCCGTTGCCATGGGTAACTATTTTTTCACCCAGACCGATGGCACTGAGGTAAAAGTTGAATACACTTTTGGCTACAATAAAGTTGATGGCAGATTGAAGATCAATTTGCATCACTCTTCTATACCTTTCAATGCCTGATTTCACTACAATCTGTTACAGTTTATGAATTACAAAACCATCACAAATGTTCTTGGCAAATTATTGATTGTTACAGGCAGTTCCATGATTTTCCCTCTGCTCTGCTCTCTTTATTATAAAGAGAATGATTTATATGCCATTGCAATCACAGGGATCATCACTGTTGGCATAGGATATCCATTGTGGTGGTTTTTCCGGAGATTTGATGATTTAAATATAAAAGATGGTTTTTTTATTGCATTTTTCGGATGGATCTTAATTTCTGCAGTTTCAGCCATTCCTTTTATGATCCATGGATCAATTCCATCTTTTACCGATGCATTTTT
>JAOZRY010001200.1 GCA_029939965.1 Bacteroidales bacterium
CCTTTGGTAACTGTTTTTACTGCATTATATGGTATAAAGTCAGATTCTTGTTTTTGTTTCATTTGTTTTGGATATTCGAAGAATGGGAATGAGTTTTTGGTATTTTGCAATTTACTAATCAAATAAGATGCTGTTGATTATTAATTGTTTATTAAATATTTTCCCGATTTGCAATTTACTAATCAAATAAGAAATTGTTGATTGTAATTAACTTTTTGCCATATAAATAATATAAGGTCATATATGTCCCTTTTATGCCTTCTATGGTTAAAACCTTTTCCAACCATATCAATGTTTCCTGAGTTCACCAAATTTATTTAGGAATGCATCAAAAATACCCCGAATAAAAAAACGGAAAGATATTTTATGATTTACATCTGCTTTTTTAAATCTCTTTAACTGTTTCATCGCATCGCCCCAAAATACCCATACTGAGGGCAATCCTCCAAGTTTAAATAAACCATGTGTCATGTTCCTTCCCATATAGTAATACCGCCAGGGTTCGTGTACAAACATAATTTGGCCACTCTCATTTTTATTAGCTTTACCCAGTTCATGGAAAATACTTGCCTTATGTACCCAAATCATTTTATATCCGGCTTTATGTAGCCTCATATTACATTCGTGATCTACAAAGTCGATGAAGTAATCTTTGCGAAATCCATCTACTTTTTGAAGTGCTTTTACCTGATAAAGGGTTCCTGATGTAATTGTAGAATGAACAGGTATGAATTTTTCTGTGCCGATGGCAACTACATTAACAAACCTTTTTCCGTTCCATTTGTACGGCGGCAAATTAATTTCGGGATAAGATTTTGATTTTGCCGTTGGGCAAAGTGCCGCCAGTGTATCAATTTCTTTCATCCATTCATTAACCGGATGCAGAAGGTTTTCAAGGCAATCTTCGGTACAAATCGTGTCCTGATCAAAAATCCATAACCATTTAAAACCCTGTTTTGATGCGGCATCAATGCCGAGGTTAAAAGCCCCTGCTACCCCAAT
>JAOZRY010000469.1 GCA_029939965.1 Bacteroidales bacterium
CGGTGTTTTCTGGCGCACACTACTTATCCAGAAAATACAAGTGAGGACTAATTTCCTGCCATCAACCGGTAGCCCCACTAAATTTAAGTCCAAATTCTAATACTACCCTGAATGCTACAACAAAAAATATCGCCACGATAATGGCTGCTTTATCTAATTTGATCCTGATTGGAAAATCATCAAAGAAAAAAGTTGGATAACCCGGATACCTTAATAAAACGGGGATGGCATATACCAATCCTGTTAGAAGTACAAACAATTCATAGTAGCTAATTTTGGGTAGTTTAACAAGAATCATAATTGCTGTACCAACCAACAGAGGAAAAATTACATGACTAAATGTAAAAAAGGCGCGGTTATGTTCGTTGAGCTCATTAAAGTAGGAATTAGCTGAAAACAGAAACCATTTTGTTGTAAACGTTGAAATAATCAACAGCATAGATAGGGCAAACAGTGAAATTATGAGCTTTCCGGTATCCATAAAATAAAAATACATAACTACATAGCCAATACCCTTATTAAGAATTGTTCCGGCCAAAAGAGCTCCAAACGACCAAATAACTGCATAGGCAAAGCACCAAAGAAAAAACGCTTTAAAGTTGGACAGATTATCGTATATTTGTATAAATAAAAGTAGGAATATTATTCCAAAAATCAGAGCCACAACAGGAGCCATGCTATACAAAAGTTTTACAGCATCGCCGTTCCAGGCACCAGAATCAATTAAAAACATCAATTTATAATAATAGATAATGCTCGAATACTCAAACTGCATAGCTGCAATTGCCGTAGAAATTTGCCCCAGCAAATACATAAAAATAAATGCAATTAGAAAATAGGATAGTGAATTAAAAAATATTATTAAAAAATTGTTGAAAGTCCGCTTATTTTTATCTTTAGTTTGATCCATAAATTCTGCCCCGCCTTTTAATACCCGACAAAAATAAAAAAACCCATGTTAACATGGGTTTTTTTTATTATAAGATTATTTCTATAAATTTCATACTATGACATGATTTTTTCGGCATCCATCATCTCATTGGGATATTCACCGGCATCCAGTTTTTTCTTCACCTTCGAAAACGCATCAATGGTATATTCAACATCCTCCATCGAATGACCGGCAGTAGGTATTAACCTGAGAAGAATAACACCTTTTGGAATCACAGGGTAAGTTACGATAGAGCAGAAGATACCAAAATTTTCCCTGAGATCATAAGTAATCTGCGATGCTTCAGGGATGCCTCCTTCAAGAATAACCGGAGTTACCGGCGACTCAGTTTTACCAAGATTAAATCCATTCTTTTTTAACCCATCCTGAAGAGCATTCACTATTTTCCAAAGATTTTCTTTAAATTCGGGTCTTGTTCTTATCATCTCCAAACGCTTCAAAGCACCTATAACCATAGGCATAGGTAAAGATTTTGCAAATATCTGTGAGCGCAGGTTATACCTCAAAAACTCGATAACCTCTTTTTTACCGGCAACAAAACCACCAATTCCTGCCATAGATTTTGCAAATGTCCCAAAATAAACATCCACCTCATCCATTACACCCATATACTCACTGGTTCCGGCACCTGTTTCGCCCATAGTACCAAATCCGTGTGCATCATCCACAAGAAGACGAAAATCAAACTTCTTTCTTAGTTTTGATATGGCTACAAGATTACCCAAATCACCAGACATACCGTAAACACCTTCAGTAATCACTAAAATACCGCCACCTGTTTTGTTGGTAATTTTGGTAGCTCTTTCGAGTTCTTTTTCCAGATTTACCATATCGTTGTGAGGATAAACAAACCGTTTACCGAAATGCAACCTACACCCATCAATGATACAGGCATGAGCCTCAGAATCATAAACGATTACATCGTGACGACTAACCAACGATTCGATAATGGATACCATTCCCTGATACCCATAATTTAACAGATATGCATCTTCTTTCTTTTCAAATTCGGCTAATTGCTGTTCAAGTTTTTCATGATAATTGGTATGCCCTGACATCATCCTCGCACCCATTGGATAGGCAAGACCCCAGTCTTTCGCTGCCTGAGCATCAGCTTCGCGTACTTCAGGATGATTACCCAATCCCAGATAATTATTTACCGACCAAACCAACATTTCTTTTCCCATAAATTTCATCCGTGGCCCAAGCTCACCCTCAAGTTTCGGAAACATAAAATACCCAAATGCTCTACGATTATACTGTCCCAATGGACCCAAATTTTTAAACTTATCAAAAATATCCATGCTAAATCTTTTTAAAGTAACAATGATTAAAAATAAAGGCGCGAAATTATAACAATTAGGTTGATTTTCAAGTAAAAGAATTACAATATTGAATGAAAGAAATGCACAGGTTATTAACGAATTTTCATATAATTTTTACTGTAATAACTCGTTAATCAATCCGTTAAAATGTATTACTTTTGCGCCCATGTTTAAAAAAACCAGAATAATTTTATTACTTTTTGTTGCAATAGCACTTGTTTCATGCAGTAAACATCAGAAACTTCTAAAAAGCTCTGACAATGAAATGAAATATGAAAAGGCTGTTGAATATTACGAGAAAGGTGATTATTACCGGGCACTTCAGGTTTTTGAGCAACTCATCCCGGTTTACAGGGGCACCAGCAAAGCCGAACAGTTGTACTATTATTATGCGTATTCATACTATTACGAACGCGAGTACATTATGGCAAGCTATTATTTCAAGAGGTTTACAATAAACTTTCCAACCAGCGAATTTGCTGAGGAAACAGCATTTTTGGTAGCTTATTGCAAATACTTAGACAGCCCCAACTATAGCCTCGATCAAACAGTTTCAATTGAAGCTATTGATGAATTTCAACTATTTATCAACAGGTTTCCTTATGGTGAAAAAGCACAGGAAGCCACTGTTCTAATTGTTGAATTAAGAGACAAACTACAAAATAAGGCATATAATATTGCCAATCTGTATTACAAAATGGAAGATTACAGAGCGGCAATTGTTTCGTACGAAATAATCTTGAAAGAATATCCTGACACCGAATTTAAGGAGGAAATTCTTTTTAAAATTATAAACGCTTATTATAGTTATGCTCTTAAAAGTATTCAGGAAAAAAAGAAGGAGCGTTTTGAAAATGCCGTAAAGGCCTATTATGATTTTGTTTCACTTTATCCCGAAAGTGAATACCTTGTTGATGTGGAAAAATTGCGTAATCGGCTAAAAACAGAAATGCATAAATCAGGATTTGAAGAATTATAAATTTATTACAATATGGATTATAAGAAAATTAAAACGGATACTACCGCAGTAACCAGAAAAATGCGTGAGTTCGACATGGTTACCGAAAACATTTACGAAACGTTGGCTATACTTGGAAAACGCGCGAATCAAATTTCGCTTGAAATAAAGGAAGAACTCAACAAAAAGCTTTCTGAATTTGCCACTTCAAACGATAACCTCGAAGAAATCTTTGAAAATCGTGAGCAAATCGAAATTGCAAAATTCTATGAGCGGCTTCCAAAGCC
>JAOZRY010000045.1:0-10661 GCA_029939965.1 Bacteroidales bacterium
TCGCTGAGATCGAGGCGGACGAAGTGTTGTAAATCAAGGAGTTTACTTTTGTAATGCGATGTGCAGAGCTTGCCGAAGTAACTGTTTTCAACACAAGTCCAACGATGATATCGGCGTTTTCTGGCGCACTCAAAATAATGAATTGTAGTCAGAAAACAGCCTTCACAGAATACCAATTGGGTTGACACGGATTTTCGCGACTTAAATTAGCCGTACTAAAATAACGTGTAATTGTTTTGCGATTTACTAAATACCAGATAATGTAATAGTTACTTAGGGACTGCTGAAAAACCCAACACATTTTTAATATTTCGGTGCTCCGCCTGCCGTCTCACGTACTTGGGCAAGCGGAACACCGAAATAACCATGCCACTTTATAATAAATCGTAAATCGAATTAGAGCCTTTTTACTTATAAAAATTAAGTATTTTATTACACATTATTTTTTATATTTTTACATCGCATTTTTTGAATAAAATTAGCACGAATTAAAACTTTTGTCGAATGTATAAAAAATATAAAACCACAGCAATGCTTTGGGCATATCTCAAATATTTACCTGTATTATTCCTATGTTTTTCATTTACAAAAACCGTTGCCCAACCAGCAGAATCCATAGAATTAAAGGATCTTACCAAAACTGAAAAAAGTACCCTTCCACCGGGATGGGATTATCAATCAACATCCTCCAATCCACACGGAATAATTGTGGTATTGGCAGCCAATCCCCGCATCAACGAAATTCCACTTAAATATGGCGATTTTATTGGAGCTTTTTATTTGGATGACTTTGGAGAAATGAAATGTGGTGGTGCCGATTTCTGGACTGATACAGATAATATAATTTTTCCGGTGTTTGGGAATGACAATGCAACCCCCGAAAAAGATGGATTTGGGTACGGAGAGCTAATGAATTTTAAGGTTTTTTATCAGGACACTCAAAAAGAATATGCCGTTGATAATTTGCAATGGGATCCGGAATATGCTACGGATGACAATTGGTATCCTTTAGGATTATCATCCATTACCGATTTGTCATGTAATATTGTTTTTGATGCTTATGCTACCATTTCGCCTAACCCAATATGTATTGGGGAAATGGTAAATCTAAATGCCAATATTTTTATCGAAACTACCGGAAGCTATACTTATTTATGGTCATCCATTCCCGAAGGCTTTACTTCATCATTAATAAACACTACTGACACACCACAAACTAACATCATCTACATTCTGGAAGTAACGGATGGCCTCAATGTTTCAAATCACGAAACCGCCTTAACAGTAAATGGAAATCCTGAAGTACAGACTGGAGATAACCCTACAATATGTACAAATCAAAGTGCAGAAATTACTGCAACTGCCAACAGCCATTCTTCGGTTATCTGGGCAACCCAGGGAGATGGAACTTTTCAGGATTCCGACAGCCTTTCTGCCATCTATTTTCCGGGCGATCTGGACATTGAATCCGGCCAGGCATTTTTAACCATCACAGCCTACCCAATAAATCCTTGCACCGCCGAATCATCAGACGAAACAATTATTTCCCTTGCCCCACTACCTGTGGTAAACTCACCCTTAAGTCTTGTTTTTTGCGAAAATCAGGAAATGATTATTGAAGCACAGGCAGAGAATTACACTTCTGCTGAATGGGTAACTAATGGTGATGGCACTTTTGAAAACCCATACAGCCTTACAACACAATATTTTCCAGGCACATCCGATCTGGATCTCAACGAATTTATTCTTACGGCATGTGTAAGTGCCATTTCGCCATGCCTGTTAGGCGCATGTACAAATATTCAGGTAAATACATACGATGTTCCGTCAGTAAACGTTCCGGGTTCACGTACAAGTTGCGAAGATACCCCTGTAAATATTAATAGTATTGCCTTCAATTATTCATCATCAATATGGACAACCCAGGGAGATGGAACCTTTGCTAATCCCGGTATTTTAAGTACAAAATATTATCCCGGCTCTGAAGATATCTCAAACAATGGAACAATCGTAACCATCCATGTGTATGGAAATGGGTTATGTGAGAATTATCCGGTGTCAAAGAATATCGAAATAATATTGATACCTCTTCCACAAGCGATTGCAGGAGAGGATTCTGATATTTGTGATGGAGGTACAGTTCCTCTTGCAGGTTCAGCCTTTAACAATACGTATGTAATCTGGAGTACGGATGGAGATGGATTTTTTTCGAATAGCAATGATTTAAATGCTGTATATTTTCCCGGAAATGAAGATTTTAGTTCACAAAATTTCGATCTGTTTCTCTCCGCACATGCTGGTTATCCCTGCAATAATTCAATTACCGACACCATGTCGGTAAACGTATTACCGAATCCTGAGGTGGAGATCGGAATAAATGAGGATTTGATTTGCTTTGGAGATAATTACTATTTTGATCAAACAACCTTGTCTTATTCAAGTTCAATGGAATGGTTTACAATAAACGGTGGGGGCACGTTTGATGATAATTCATTGTTGCACCCCACCTATTACCCAAATCCGGAAATAGATTATCTGCTTGGATGTATTTTTGTGGGTGTGCTGGCATACCCGGAAGAACCTTGCACCATTACCGCCGATGACTACATGAGCTTTTGTTTTAATGCACCTCCGGAAGTTTATGCTGGCGATGATGCCACAATTATTACCGGCGAACCCTATACTCCAAACGCAATTGCAAGCAATTATTCATCGATAATTTGGGAAACAGCCGGCGATGGAACTTTCATTAACCCGACAGAGGTTTTAACGCAGTATTATCCTGGAGCAATGGATGCCGAAAACTATTTTGTTCGATTAAACATTACAGCCTTACCAAATAGTGAGTGCAATGTTTCCGTAACCGATACTATTAACCTTGTTGTACTTAAAAATCAACAAATTGTGTTAGCTGAAGGCATAACCGGATTATCAACCTATATTGATGTAACCGACAAATCATTTGAAGATGTAATAACACCTGTTTCGGGAGAACTGATTTTTGCTCAGAAATTTACACAAGTGTACTGGCCCGAATATAACATTAATACCATCGATGATTTTTCTAACCTGTTTGGATACAAAGTGATAATGAGTACAGGCGCAACATTGCAGATAGCGGGCTATGAGGTAACTGATAAAAGTATTTATTTAAATGATGGCTGGAATATTTTACCGGTTTTAACAGCATGTAATATTAACAGTGAGTATTTAATTAACCAACTTGGTTCAGCCTTGATAATAATTACCGAAATGAATGGAAATGCTGTGGTATGGCCTGAAGGAAACGTGGTAACACTCGAAGAACTCATACCCGGAAAGGCATACATGATAAAGGTAAACCCAGGAGTTATTCTTAGCTACCCAGATTGCAATAAATAAATTATCGCAAAATTGGTCTTTGGCATTAATTTTGTTATTGTTTTTTTCCCATTTTTGTATTCCCCTCTTTTTCTGTTACTTACAAAATTCATTCGCAAAATAGTCGCAAATTATTCCCATTATGAAAAATGATAAATTTCATTGCATATAATATTAATCACATTTATATATTTTCATTTCCACATATTAAAAAACTCGCATGAACAAATAATTCCATTGGTAAAACAATTCATCTCTCAAACATTCCATTATTCAATGCGAAGAAATATTGAAACCCCCTCAGGGTAATGCAAACCCATGTGTTACAGCAATTTTAAAATGGTGACCGCAAATTAAATAAACATTTACATAGTACAATATTAACACAAAAGAACATAGAGCTGATAATTACACTATCTGATTATCGGGTTGACTTCAAGTTACAAAACCCAAATCGAAACAACATTTCCTAATGTTATACAATTCCAATTTCGATAAACACGTAAAAACTTTGTCATTGCCTATCGGTAGAATTAATTTCGTTTTACAACAACTAAAAATAATGTATCATGAAAACAAAATATACAACTCCGATTTTTTGCATAATTTTTTTACTCTCTGCAATTTTTTCATTAACCTCAAAAGCACAAGAAAACACACCACTACCGCCAGGCTGGGATTTCCAATCCACCTCCTCAAACCCACATGGATTAATAATAATGCTTGAGGCCAATCCACGTATTAATGACATCTCTTTACAGCCTGGAGATTACATCGGTGCATTTTATATCGATGATGATGGCGAACAAAAATGTGGTGGTGCTGATTTTTTATTGAGCGATGAAAACATCATATTCACTATATTTGGTGATGACAACGAAACCCCTTTGAAAGATGGGTTTGGTTTTGGAGAAGAAATGCACTTTAAAGTGTTTTCATGGGTAACACAAAAAGAGTATGATGTGGATTTGATAGACTGGGATCCGGACTATGCCACCACAAATAAGTGGTATCCGCTTGGCTTGTCGGCTGTTACAAATTTGATTAGTTATGTAGAATTTGATGCTTATGCATCAGCAGTACAAAACCCTGTGTGCATTGGCAACGCTGTTTCATTAGAAGCAAATATTTTTCAAGGAACAACCGGTAACTATACCTATTTATGGTCGTCAATCCCGGCAGGATTTACATCAACACTTCAATATCCTAACCATACTCCAATAATAACAACAACTTATCAATTAGTGGTAAATGATGGTATTTTAACTTCGAGTCATGAATTAGTAGTAGTTGTAAATGAGCCTCCAACTGTTGATGCAGGCGAAGACATTACAATATGTCCTGCAGGATGTGCAGAATTAAACCCAACAGTACAAAATTACTCAGGGATTATCTGGGAAACAACAGGTGATGGCACCTTTAACAACCCTGAGTTGCAAAACCCGGTTTACATTCCCGGATCCAATGATATTGAAGTGGGTAATATAGAACTTTCAACAACCGTAAATCCTTTGTTGGCATGTACTGTTTATGCTTCCGATAATGTTAATGTTGTCATCCTGCCAATCCCAACTATTGGCATTTCAAACGAAATTGAATACTGCAACAACCAGGATATAATTTTAGATCCGAATATTGAAAACTACTCAGCCATTGCCTGGACAACTGATGGTGACGGAACTTTCGAAAATCCAAACACAGAAACAACCCAATATTTCCCGGGGCCAAATGATCTGGCTCAACAAGAATTCTCACTTCACATTTGCGCTGCGGCAATAGAACCTTTGCCTGGTGAAGTTTGCTGGCAGATATTAGTAACTACTTTTGAGCCACCCACAGTAAATGCACCCGGTTCTAGGACAAAATGTGATAATATTCCGGTTCCGCTAAATAGTGTTGCCTATAACTATAACTCTATACTCTGGACTACCGAAGGTGACGGAACCTTTGAAAACCCGGAAAGCCTCAACACATTTTATTATACGGGTGAATCTGATAAGGCTAACGGTGGCACAACCGTTTCAGTTAATGCCTTTGGTTTTGGCGCATGTGAAGTTTTTCCAGCCACCAAAAACACAACCATCAACCTAAATCCCTCTCCAACCGTAAATGCGGGCAACGAAACTGTATTGTGCAGTGGCAATTATCTGCAACTTAATGCTTCAGCCGAAAACTATGCCGGATTGATGTGGGTAACATCGGGAGATGGGTTTTTTACAAATATGAATATCACCAATCCTACTTACATTCCGGGTGTAAACGACAACACCAACGGAAGCTTTACCGTAACCCTCACTGCATATCCACTTTCCCCTTGCACTGCCTCTGTAAATGATGAACTTTACATCACAATTGTTGAAGAGCCTACAGTAGAAATATTAACGGAAGACAACCAAAACTACCCCATGGGACAAGTACTGGAATTGAGCACTGAGAGCAATAATTACGAATCGATCCTCTGGGAAACCACCGGAGATGGAAGCTTTGACAATCCTCAAAGCCCAAACCCCGGCTACACACCAGGGTCTGTAACTGATGCTTCAGGAGAGCCAATCACACTCTCGGTAACAGCATTTGCTGCCACCAACTGCGGAAATAATGTATCCGATCTGATTACAGCCACCTTCTCAATTCAGGCTACAGTTTACGCCGGTATTGATATTATTACCTGCGATGAACCGGTTTCTCTTATGGCCAACAGTCAGTTTTGCGAATCTGTTTTGTGGGAAACAAATGGGGATGGCACATTTAATGACCTTACATCACTTTCGCCAACCTACAATCCCGGCCAAAACGACATTAGTACAGGAATGGTTGAACTTTGCATTACTGGTACTTATGGTGAAAATTTAACGGTTTCTGACTGCCTGAATATTTCTATAGCAACAAATCCAGTTATTAATTTTGGTTTTGATCAGGTTGATGTATGCTTTAATGAAACGGTTCCACTCGAATTGATTAGTGCCACCAATTATTCATCCATTTTATGGTACACAACCAATGGCGGTGGATATTTTAACAATAATGGAAACACTTCAACAACGTATATTCCATCACCCTCAGTTGATTACACTCAAGGCTGTATTCATATTTTTGCGTTAGCTCAGCCAATAGCCCCATGTAGCATTGTATCAGAAGAAATTGTTGATATTTGCTTTATTAATAATCCTGAAGCCGATGCCGGAGAAGATTTTACAATTACAGAAAACGATACGTTTTTTCTATCACCCATTGTTAACGGACAAAGCGAAGTAGTATGGCAAACTTCTGGTGATGGAACATTTAGTAACACATCTGCCCTATCACCCGAATATTTTCCGGGCGAAGAAGATATTGCTAATGGCGAAGCAGAACTTACAATCATTGCCTATCCTTCAGCAACCTGTATCACACCCGCATTCGACTTCCTTACAGTAACCATTTATCGGGTACACAGCATTGTTATCCCTGAAGGATGGAGCGGATTTTCATCGTATGTTGGAAATAATACCGATTTTGAAATTGCACTGGAGTCTGTCGCAGATCAACTGATGATTGCACAAACAATGTCAGGAATATACTGGCCTGAAGGAGGTATTAACACTATTGGAAATTTTTCGAACGCAACAGGTTATAAAATCAAAATGACCGAAAGCATAATATTGAACTTAACCGGACCAGCAACATCTGTAAGCACAGTTGAATTAACCCAGGGGTGGAATCTAATCCCGGTACTTTCATCAAATTATATTAATTACAACGATATAATCAGCCAGTTAGGAGATAACCTGATAGTGATGAAAGAGATAGCCGGAAATGGCATCATCTGGCCGGAAATGGGCATTTATAACATTCCGGTTCTTAAGCCCGGAAGTGCTTATATTATTGCTGTTAACGAAAACACCTCCATCACCTTTGATGAATTCGGTGAAATGAAAAACGGAATTGTTGATACATATCCTAACGATGAAAATAACTCCCCATGGATTGTAACCGAACGTACAACCATTACTCATTCTGTGGCTTTTGCACAAAACTCGCTCGGCAACCTAAGCAATGGTGATTACATAGCTGCTTTCAACGAAAACAACATTTGCGTTGGCCTGACAGAAATATCCAACCAAAATCAAAATATAGCATTAACAATATTTGGAGATGAAAACCTCACACCAAATATTGAAGGAATGATAATTGGCGAAAAAATTCATTTTAAGGTTTATAAAGAAAGTACAGATGAAATCATCCCTGTCTCCGTCGCCTTCAACACTACATTCCTTTCTTCAGATGGTCTTTTTACCGAAAATGGCCTTTCGGTTGTTGAAAGAATTACAATAAAATCGACATCTGTATCTGAAACCATGGCCAATAATGTTTCGGTTTACCCAAATCCATGTAAAGGTAAACTCACTTTTTCGGCGGAAAACGTATTTTCCTCCTACACAATCTCAATCAGCGACCTCAATGGCAGACCCATTTTAGAAGAAAATTTAAGTGGCCAAACCCAGATTGATCTTTCTGTATATCCAAAAGGATTTTACATTGTGGTTATTAATGGAGATAACTATAGAAAAATAGAAAAACTCATATTGAAGTAAATTAATAAATTGAAGTGAACTTGGAAAACCTTTGGAATATATTTCTAAAGGTTTTTTTTATCGAAAAAAAGGCGTCTTTTATTATTAACAAATAGTACTTTACAATTTTGCCCCGCACTACGAGTACGGGGCATTTAAATTATTTGTTCACCCCGTGAAATACTATTTTCGTTTTATGCTTTTATTTAATGTGGTAAACCAATGAATGAAAGATGCCAAAAAAAAACAGCGAAAAAATAAATTCTCTTTTTGAAAATTCCTATTAATAAGCACTTACTCAGAAATAGCCTCCTTTGTATAAACTCAATAATTAAAAAATAAAATATTGGATAAATATTTTACCGGAAAGATTTGGAACACTATATTTGCATTTTTTTTCAGGAAATTTTTACAAAACCCATTATTTCATTTAATTATTAAGCCATTATGAAGATTAAACCTTTGAGTAAATTGTCCCTTTTTGCCATTACACTTATTATGTTTTATGTAGGATCTACCTCTGTTTTTTCGCAGCTAACAGTTGATGCCGGCGAGGATTTTACATCGTGTGAAGATGCGATTGCAGTATTTGGAACTGCCGAAAATTATGACTCTGTTCTTTGGTCCACCACTGGTGATGGTGAATTTGTTACCCCTAATGAACTAATCTCGGCATATACACCAGGCCCTTCTGACATTTCAGCAGGTCAGGCCAAATTTTACCTAACTGCCTTTGCACCCCTCCTCAACGAGGTTAAAGATTCTGTTTTGGTAACTATTGTTGCCAATCCTAACTTTGAAATTGGAGACGAAGAAGTTACGATTTGCTACAACGATATTTATGCATTTCAGAATGCTCAGGGAGGAAATTATTCTTATATTCAATGGTTTACAACAAATGGTGGTGGTTTTTTTGACAATGAAAATATTGCAAATCCTACATATTTCCCAAGCCCCATAATTGATTATTCACAGGGATGTGTAACTATTGGAGTTATTCTTCTTGGATTCGACCCTTGTACGGCTTCAGTTGAGGATGTAATGACACTTTGTTTTCAACCTGATGCAGAGGTAGATTTGGGCGAAGAAACGCATTATGTTTGCTATGGCGAAAATTATACTTTTGCTGATGCCACAGCAACAGGAACTTCATTTTTGCAGTGGGCACCTTTAAATGGTGGTGGATATTTCGAAAACGCAAATTCTATAAATGCAACCTACGTTCCCGATCCTGAATTTGATTATCCACAGGGCTGTATTTATGTAATTTTGTTCGGTGAGCCAATTTCGCCATGCACAACCTCCATCGAAGAGTATGTAAGTATTTGTTTCCAGCCATCGCCTGAGGCAGATGCGGGATTAGATGCAACCATTACCAATAGCGAAGCATTTATCACAAACGCTACCGTAATAAACCAGGAAAGTGTACTTTGGGAAACTTCGGGCGATGGAACTTTCGATAGCCCAACTGATGTTACTACCCAATATTACACCGGAAATCTTGATCGTGAAAATGGTACTGTATTTTTAACAATCAATGCTTTTGCACCATCAACAAGCTGCCCGGAGATATCCGATGAACTTACGCTTACAATCAACACCGAGCAAAACATAAACATACCAGAGGGGGAAAGTGGTTTCTCATCGTTTGTTAATTCACAAGGATTAACTTTTGAAGAGCTGATAGCACCAATATCAGATAAATTGATTTTCGCCCAAAACATGACTCACATTTATTGGCCGGATTATGGCATAAATACTATGGGCGACATTTCTAACCCCATAGGTTATAAGATGGTGTTAAGTAGTGCTGCCACACTTCCACTTGCCGGAACTGCAAATAGCTCTGTAGTAGATTTACCTTCGGGATGGAGCATTTTGCCGGTAACAGCTTTATGCAACATAAGTTACACAGAGTTAACAAATCAATTAGGTAGCGATTTGATTCTTGTTACTGAAATTGAAGGTACTAATATTATCTGGCCTGATGGGAATGTTTTTACACTCACCGAACTTACTCCCGGCAAAGCATATATGATTAAAATGGCCAACGCAGCACAATTTCAATATCCTGCCTGCCAGTAAAAATAAAGAATCCACCTAATATTATTTAAACAGGCTTTTTGAGCAAACTCAAAAAGCCTGTTTTTTTTATTCAAAAACCATTTTGTAAATCCTGTCAATATCACCACCCAGTTCATTAATGGAAATATATTTACTATAACGCCTGAACTCCTTTCCTTCAAAAAACACAATAATGCAGGGATTAGCAAACACGCCATAATGAGCCGGAACATCCGGGATTTGCTCCGAATTTATAAAAACGAGTTTCATTCCATCAAAATTACCCGAAACCATTTGTTGTACCTTAGGACGTAAACTTATGCATGGTGCACAGCTATTACTATAAAAATAGGATAGCAAACCCTTTTCATTTTTTACAAGCTCAAGTAATTCAGCCAGATTATTAATTTCATTTTCCATATTCTGTTTTTCCATTAATAAGTTTGTTTATAATGATTAAATGCGATAAGGAGGCAATGTGATAATGCGATAAGGAGACAATGCGATAATGCGATAAGGAGTCAATGCGATAAGGTGAGAATCATTGTACCATTGAAGCATTGAAGCATTATATCATTGAAGCATTAAATCATTGAAGCATTTTTTTATGTTCCACTAAATTTGCAGTAGAACCATTATTTAATAGTTGCCCCCATCATTTTTAAATGATCAAAAAACTCAGGA
>JAOZRY010000045.1:10761-13163 GCA_029939965.1 Bacteroidales bacterium
GCATCAAAAGTAAACGATTTGATTTTTGATTTATGAACCAAAACCCCTGATTCTTGTGCCATAAAATTTACACCGGCCTTTTTTAATGCAGAAAGTATTTGACGGTCGGCCTGCTTCGATTGCAGGTTAAGTCCGGTAATATTACAATCACCGGCAAGAGCAGATGCCACCAACAGAAATGCCGCTCCACTCCAGTCTCCTTCAATTTCGATTTGAGTTGGATGATATTTTTGATTACCTTGAATATGATATATTTGATGTTCCTGATGTTGAATTTGAATCCCGAATTTTTTCAGCACATCAAGAGTCATGTTGATGTATGGGATACTTTTGAGATTATGGACAATAAGCTTTGAATTTTGCTTTGCCAAAGGTAAGGCCATCAACAATCCCGAAATAAATTGCGAACCTCCCGATCCATCTGCCTCTACCTCACCACCCTGAAGCGAGCCACGTACAACAAAAGGAAGGTATCCGTTTTTTGATTGGCAGGTTACTCCCATTTGCCCAAGAGCCTCACAAATGTTTCCGAGGTTTCTTTTCATAATTGTACCCTCTCCCGAAATGGTTATCTCCTCATTAAACAAAGATGCAAGTGCTATCATCAAACGCGCTGAAAGACCTGATTCGCCACAGTTAAATATATTGGTTTGGGGTTTGATATTTCCGATAATCTCGAGGTGGTTGGGTTTAATATTAATTTCTGCCCCCATCTGTTGGGCAACATTAGTCATAGCTACCACATCATTGCAAAACGATGGATAATAAACATGGGATGTGCCCTTTGTTAGCATGGCAGAAGCAATAGCCCTGATGGCAATACTTTTGGAAGATGGTGCCCGTACAATACCTGAAACTGATGATGGGTAAATTGTGATATCCATTTTATAATTGGAATTGATTTAATTCTCCAACAGAAATTTTTTCGATAATGGCACTGCCTATCGAATTTAAAAGTATGAAGTGAATATATTCCCGTTCCCGTTTTTTGTCGTTGAGCAATGCATCCAGAACTGCGTTTTTATCAAAATTATACTCAACCGGTAATCCAAGTTTTTCATAAACGTTTCTTATCCGATTGAATTCCTTTTCATTAATATAGCCTCTTTTCATCGAAAATCTGGCTGCAATAACCGACCCCAGGCTCACAGCTTTCCCATGACTTATTCCGGTAATTTTTTCGATGGCATGACCAAAAGTATGACCAAAGTTCAGTTTACGTCGCTCACCCATCTCACGTTCATCACGATTTACAATAGCCAATTTTATCTCCACCGATTTTACTATTAACCCGTTTAATACTTGGCACGATAGACTTTTGAGTTGATCAATATTTTTTTCGATAAAACCAAAATATTCAGCATCATTAATAAGAGCATGTTTTATGGCTTCGGCAAACCCATTGGATACTTCTTCCGGTGGCAGGCTTTTCAAAACTTCGGGATCAATAAGAATAAACTCAGGTTGATTAAAAGTTCCAATAATATTTTTAAACCCTTCGATATTCACTCCGTTCTTACCACCAATACTGGCATCAACCTGGGCAAGAAGAGTAGTAGGTACAAAAGCAAACCGAACACCCCGCATGTATGTAGAAGCTACAAACCCGGCAATATCGCAAACAATACCGCCACCTACCCCAAGGATAAATCCCGAACGATCGACCCCAAAAGACAATAATTGTTTAATTATGTCATCAACTGTAGATAAGGTTTTATTTTTTTCACCTGCTTCTATTACAATGCTTTGATAATCCTGCCATAGCGACCCATAAATATTATTTACATTTTTATCGGTTATAACCACAGTACGATCCGGCACGTGATTTATAAAATCTTTAATTCCTGATCCAATAAATATTTTGGATTCTCCACCTAATGTTTTGATTGTAAAAATGGCCATACATCAAAATTTATTTGCCCCCAAAAATAAGGGTTATTTATTATTGGGTTATTTTTTATGGGGTAATTAGTCTCTGCCAGAAAACTCAATATTTCATGAAGGTGGTGTCAGAAATCGCTGAGATTGAGACGGACGAAGTGTTGAAAATCAAGGATTCCCGATCCTACGGGATGACTGTCCAACAGCTTTCCCCGACAGGTCGGGTAAGATAACAGCGTTTTCTGGTAAATACGGACGTTTCCAATTCTTGACGCTTCCTGAAACATGGAGTCTTCTTACAGAGACTACACACACAACCATTTTTACAGTGAAAAAAAACTGTCTTCAAAATCTAATTTATACGTCAACCAATCTCTTTTCAGGCTTGTCCGGGTTTGGTTAATGGGTTATTTGTTATTAAACACCTCATTTCGGATATGGGTTTTACAAAATTATTAACGCTACTGTGACCCGAAAATAATAAACAAGAAAAGGCACTCCACAAGTGAAGTGCCTTTTTA
>JAOZRY010001201.1 GCA_029939965.1 Bacteroidales bacterium
TTTTTAAGTCTTTTTAAAAGGAATAAAGAACAAGTAGATTGGCATAAGTTATTTCTTAACAAGCACTTACCATTAGTCCCAATCAAGCACCCGCAACCAAATCCCCCTCTTCACGAAAACTTTCGATATCCCCCTTTCCATAATGCCTCCCTTCGGTCGAATGGGAAGAATCTACACCGAATTGGCCGGTATGGAGAAGCTTCCCTTTCCTTGCAAGGGAAGGGTTTATAATGATGCTGCAAAATTCTTCAATATTCAAAATAATTTACAATTGCCCACCACACCTGACATAGAGCCTATTTTCTTTTCCCCAGTTTTTTCAAAACAAAATCAAGTTCATCTGACTTTTGGGTTCCTATAAGTATTTTTTTTCCATTAATAAGTACGAGTTGCAAACCCATATTCCCGGAAGTATTGAAAGCAATTCCACCCCTTCCGCGCCTGAATCCCCAACCACCATATTCGGCTATGGGCTTGTATTTGCGAACATAAATCTCTTTAATCGAGCTCCACTTAATCAACCTTTCCTTGCGATGGATGGGAGCAAATCTGTATGTAATCCCATTGTTATCAACACGTGTATGAAGTGTAAGTGAGAAGAAAATTATAAAAATGAGTAGCGGAATCAATAAGAAAATGAATAACAAATGATTGGGTGCAGGATTATTTCCAAACGGTATTCCAAGAATAATCTGTTGAACAATCCCCCAAACAGCAATTATGAAAGTGAGGAGAAACATAATAATAATCCATTTTTGACGAAATCGCTGTTTTTCAGTAAAAAGTGCTTTTGCCATTGTACTTCAATTTATTTAAAGTTCAAAGATAATGGTAAATATTACAGCAATTATTACTGATTCATAATAAGATTGGCATTAAAGAAAGGGCATCTTTATTTTACCCGGGTCAAATAAAATCTAATTGCTACACTACTTGGGATGAGGTAAAACAAAAAAGTGATACCATTTTTTAAATGATATCACTTTTCCTTTTGCACTCC
>JAOZRY010000470.1 GCA_029939965.1 Bacteroidales bacterium
CCTTCAATTCAATCCCCAGGTTAAAACCTGGGGCTATGGAAACCTCAAACCCCCATCATTTATTTTGTACTTTATGGACGGCATTAGTTGGAACGTGCCTATGTAAGTTTTAGTGGTTAAATAAATATACACGAATTTATAATAATTTAACAGTTAGCGAATCCCACCGTAATATTGTGTAGTCATCATTTCATTAAGGCTTTCTTTAAAGTGTTTTTGTTCGTTTATTGTCATCTGTTTCAATTTATTTATTCAAACAACATTTCTTATATTTCTTTCCACTTCCACACGGGCAGGGATCGTTTCTTCCTGTTTTCTTCTCTGTATTAATAACTTGGGCAGGTCTATGATAATTACTCCTGACATCAAAAAGGTTTTCTTGCCCATCGTAATAGTTGTTTTTAACTTTGAGTATCCCTCCCTTAATACCTTCATATATATCATAAATGGAAATAATGTTTCTTATAATAGCCTCATCATTGTTATCAGAAAATATTTTCTTAACCTCATCTATATCGCCACAAACATCTAAACTAACAAATTCCTTTTCATACAATTCTTCAATTTCAGGCATCAATTCGGTGTCTTTCATATCCAATACATCAGCCACAAGCAATCCTAATAAATTGCTGTCGATTACATTTTCGTTTAAATTACTTTTTGCAAAAAACCGCACTACATCGCGAAACCATTCTACAATTTCTTCTTTTCGCTCTTCATGATGTTGTGCAATTTGACTTGCCATTTCTGATACAGCACATTTGCTATACGTGTATATGCCAGGCTCAAACATAAACTGTTTACAGGTATCCAGATTGGAAGCGGCTATTTTATAGATGATTAGCCACATAAATTCGTTTATAAATACACCAATATAAAAATCCAGGTAGTCGATGTCTTGTCTTAAAACCTCAAGTACATTCTCCAGACTTTCTGTGGCTTCAATTTCGGCAAGAATTATTAAGGTATGGATTACAAAAGTATTGTACTTCTCATCTCCCCACCCATTATCAGCATTTTTTTTGAAATAATTGAATCGAACGATGCTATCATTTAGCACTTTGTTAAGGTCTTCAATTAAACTATGTCTGGGGAGTTCTAAAATTTCGGCAATAATTTTTTTATCCAAAAAGAAATTGTTTTCATATAATAAATTTATCTCCTTATGCACAAATTCTGGTGGTGTTTCTATATCGGTTAATACCGTTTTTTTTACCTCAACATCAATTGTATGTTCTTTAGTATTATCTGTTTTTGTAAAATCAGCTTCCATCTTAGCTGCGTAAAAATACTCATTGGCTATTTCAAAATCAACGCTATCCGGTGCTATTTCCCATAAAATATCATGTTGTGTTTCGGCCTGTTCCAGTTTTTCTGTTGCGCTAAAGTAGAGAACGGCCATTTTCAGAAAACCACTTACCTCAGAAATATGAAATGTATCGCGATCGGGATACAGCTTTTTCAGATCCATAAATTCGCCAAGTACTTTAGGAATATTATCGTATTCGGATCTGGCAAAATACTCAGATGCCAAGTTCAGCTTACCAAACAAATAATCGGGGTGTTCGGAAACAATCCAGTGATTTATTTCCTGAGATTTTTTAATTTTGCCCATCTTAGAATACAATACCGACAAGAAGTTTTTTACTGCAGGAACTTTTGGGTATTCCTCTATTATTTTGGTAAACTTTCTAATTGAAGATTTTTCCCCTTCCATCGCAAGTCTGTATAAATCATCAAGCTGCACATTCAACCTATGCGGGATGGCATATAGCGTTTTCATAAAATTCTTGCTTCTCGATATCTTGTATCCTAATTGTAGTTTTTTCTGACCCATAATTTTTTTGTTTTAATCTTTTTTATTCTGTTAATAATTGCTGCATCAAGCCTTTTTTCTACTCTCTCAGTTTATCCAATTTACTTTCCGATACAAAACTTACCAAAAATATTTCCCAGAATTTCATCGGTTGTAATCTCGCCCGTAATTTCGCCGAGGTGATAGAGTGCCTGCCTGATATCTGTTGCGATTAAATCGGAAGGAATGCCGGTGTTAAATCCTTGTTGCACGGCTTCCACAGCTTCCAATGATTTTAATAGAGCTTCGTAATGACGCGTGTTAGAAACAATAGTATTATCTGTAATCTGTTCGGTGTTAACAGATTTGAGCAAACTGTCGGAAATCAGGCTTATATTCTCTTTTCGTTTTGCCGAAACAAAAATAGTCTCCAGTTCCACCAAATCTTTGAAACCTTTTGGCATTCCAATTAGTTGATCAATTTTATTTCCAACCAATATTATCCGCTTTAAGGGATCTTCGATCAGATGACGGTATTCATCAAGGATTTCCTTTACCCGGTTAATATCGCATTTGGCCACATCAAAAACAAACAGTAGAATTTTTGACTGCTTTATTTTCTCGATGGTACGCTCAACGCCAATAATTTCTACTTCATCTTCTGTTTCTCTCAACCCGGCTGTGTCGATAAATCTAAAAGCAATACCATCGATGATAATGGTATCTTCGATGCTGTCGCGGGTGGTACCCGGAATGGCCGAAACAATGGCTTTCTCCTCCTGTAATATGGCGTTGAGCAGTGTAGATTTCCCAACATTTGGTTTACCGATAATAGCTACAGGAATACCATTTTTTAGTACATTACCAACAGAAAAAGATTTGAGAAGTGAGGATATTTCTGCATTGAGTTTTGATAAAATATCCATGATCCGGTTACGATCCGCAAACTCCACATCTTCTTCCGAAAAATCCAACTCCAGTTCGATGAGTGAGGCAAAATTTACAAGCTCGGTTCTAAGGTCTTTAATTTTTTCGGAAAACCCTCCCCGCATCTGATCCAATGCTAAATCGTGAGCATATTTAGAATTGGAAGCAATAAGATCGGCAACAGCTTCAGCCTGCGAAAGATCAAATTTCCCATTAAGAAATGCACGCATAGTAAATTCGCCGGCATTAGCTAACCGGGCACCGTTGGTTAATAAAAGCTCAATTATTTTTTGCTGAATATATGGTGAACCATGACACGAAATTTCGATGGAATCATCACCAGTGTATGAATGAGGGCTTTTATAAACATATACCAATACCTCATCAATCAGATCGGTGTTGTTAGATATTTTCCCCAGGTGAATTGTATGGGTATCTGCCTGACTTATTAGAATATTTTTTTTTGCAGGTTTAAAAATTTTGTCGGCTATCGAAAACGATTCGGAACCTGACAATCTAATTATCGAAATAGCACCCGTACCAGCCGGGGTAGCAAGAGCGCAAATAGTATCTTTTGTATCCATGACAATATATTTTTGTAAGTGTTGATCAAAACAAAATTATACAAAAGTTTCGATTTCACAGTATTTCAATATTGATTCTACTACCATTTTTATTGGAACATACGGAAATGATTCGATGATAGAATGCTTCAATGCTTCAATGCTTCAATGCTTCAATGATTCAATGATTCAATGATTCAATGATTCAATGTTTTAATGATTTAATG
>JAOZRY010000471.1 GCA_029939965.1 Bacteroidales bacterium
CCGCACCACCTACAAAAATACAGCGGGCACAAGGCAACTACAAACGGAAAGCCCGAAGCCGCCCAAAAAAAAACCGACCTGAAATTTTCCTTTAGGCCGGTTTTACAAAAATCCAATTTAAATAATTCTATCTATCTACAGGAAATGCCTCATGTTTTGGGAAAGTTCTCGGATTGTTTTTAATCTCTTTCATTATTACTTCCACCGCTTTCATTAATTGAGTATCGTAGCCTTCTGATATTTTTTTGGAGTCGATGTCGATAATAATATCCGGGGTTACTCCTTCATTTTCGACTACCCATTCGCCTTTTGCATTGTAAATTCTATAATCGGGAGCAGTGAGCCCACCGCCATCAATAAGCTCTATAAACATGGAAACACCAACAAGTCCGCCCCACGTACGTGTACCAATTACCGGCCCCATATTGTTGAAACGGAACTCATAAGGCAACTCATCGCCACCCGAACCTGCATAACTGTTAGTAAGACAGGCCATGTGTGCATCTACGGCAAGTGCCGGAATCATTTGATCATTGGAGTTGCGACGTGTCCAGTAACCGTGTGGTTTTTTGAGCAAACGCTGAAGGAATATTTCCGGATCGAGACCACCACCATTAAAACGACCATCAACGATAAATCCTTCCTTTTTGGTTTGTGAATAAAAATATCTCGGAAAATCTGTTGCTGAACCGTTGTAAGTATCAGGGAGGTAAACATATCCGATTTTGCCATTGGAGGCTTCATCAACAGTTTTGCGATTCGATTCGAGCCAATCCATGTAGCGCATGATTCTTTCGCTGCGAGCAGGTTCAACCACTACCTGCCAGGCATCATCCATCGATGGTTTGTTGTTTACAGTAAGCGTAACTTGTTTTCCGGCCTGATTAACAAAATAGCTGTAGAAATTTTTATCGGTAGTTACTTTATTGCCATTCACCATAAGGATATAATCGCCTACATTAATTTCGATACCCGGCTTGGCAAAGGGGGGGTAAACTTCGCGTGACCAGTCGCTTTCAGTAAATATTTTTGTGATTTGATAACGATTATTCTTTTCATCAGCCATAAAATTAATACCTAACAATCCCACATTTACATTATCGCCGTCACGCTGATTGTCGCCACCATAAATGTATGTGTGCGAGGTATTCAATTCGCCGATTAGCTCACCAATGATGTACCTCACATCCTGCCTGCAAGATGCACGATCGATGAGGTTGCCATATTTTTCTTTCATCATATCCCAATCCTGGCCATGCATGTTGGGTTCGTAATAAAAGTCGCGCTCCATACGCCATGCCTCATCAAAAATCTGTTTCCATTCCAATTTGGGTTCAAACCACATTTCTAAACCTGAAAGATTTAATTTTATAGCACTTTCGGCCGGGCTGCCTGCTTTTACAATGGAAATTGCATCCCCTTTTTTCCAGATTAAATGTGTACCGTTGGCTGATATTTTATAATCGTTGATACCTTCAATAACTTGCGATTCTTTTTCGGTTGCAAAATTGTAGGCGTACAAATTCATTTCATTTACTGCACGGTATTCAAATTTATTGAAATCACCTTTTTCGGCATTTAAAAAATATAGTGTGGAGCCATTAACAGCCAGTTTACGGTAATTGCCTTTTTTGAGCGGCAAGGTTTCGGTACGATCTGCAATTCCATCAAAATCAATTTCAACAAATTCGTTAGCATTTTCCATTTTTCCCTCAGCATTCACTTCATCATTTTTAAAAGGCAGTATTGAGGAGCCATCCTTTTTTAGCGCAATAGCATAAACTCCAGCCACATTTTTATACACCATCTCCCACTCCAAATCACAGTATGTCGGACTAAATCTTCGGTCGGAAACAAAAATGATATGCTCTCCGTTTTTAGTAAATACCGGATTGTAATCGTGAAATAAACCATTGCTGATATTGTGGATTTTTGCATTATCCACACCATACACATAAATTTGATACACAAATGCTTCATTCATTTTCGAATAGGCTATAAAACGGCTATCGGGCGACCATGAAAAATCATAAATAGGTTTTTTTGTAAGCGACACATCCACATTTTCGTAATTGGATTTATCCACTTTGGTGATTTTTTTTGTACTCACATCCAAAATATAAAGTGTAAGTGTTTGATCGGTAAAGGCAATTTTTTTACTATCGGGCGACCATTTTAAAGCATGCCTGAATCCATCTTTAAAATGAGTTAATTTAATAGCTTCTTCATTACCTTTTGTACCCGAGATATAAATTTGATATTCCCCGGATTTATCCGATAGGTAGGCAATATTTTTACCATTGGGCGACCATGTAGCAAACCTGTCGCGTGCTCCACTATTGTTCGTTATGTTGTACGTTGGCCCATTTTCCTGCGGAACCGAAAAAACTTCTCCACGAGCTACAACCACTGCCCTTTTACCACCGGGCGAAATATCAAAGCCATGAATTTCTTTGGCTACCTTTTTCATATAAGGCCTTGCTTCTTCCACATCTACTTTTATCTCAACAGGAATTTTGTTTGTGCTACCGCTTGCAACGTCAAGTTTCCAAATGTCGCCACCTTGCTCATAAACAATTGATTTTTGGTCGTGGCCGGGATAGCGGGCATCCCAATGGTTGTGATTAGTAATCTTTTCGATTAAACCAGTTTTGTAATCGTAAGCAAAAATGTTGAGTACACGATCGCGATCGGAGGTGAAATAAATTTTATCTCCAATCCACATCGGAATACGGTCGGTTCCAATAAAATCAGAAATATTTTGCTCTTTATCTGTTGCAAAATCATATACATAAACTTCTTGTGCCAGACCGCCAACATAGCGTTTCCAGGTGCGCCCTTCCCGCGAAACTTTGTTATATGCAATTTTGCTTGCATCGGGCGAAAAGCTTCCCTGGGCAGCATCGTACATTATTAGCTCTTCGAGGCCGGTGCCATCAGGCGAAATAAGGAAGAGCTTGGTATAACGTGTAGTGCTGTTTCTGCCCGAAGAAAAAATTATCTTGTTTTTTACAGGATGCCAACCAACTATTCCGTCATAACCGGGATGCCAGGTTACCCTTGTAATGTTTCCGCCATCGGCATTCATCACATATATATCAGGATTGCCATCGTATTCACCTGTAAAAGCTATCATCTTTCCATCGTTAGAAAATTTTGGGCTTTGCTCTTGTCCGTCATGGAATGTTAACCTTTGCGCTGTGCCCCCATCTGTTGAAGATTTCCAGATATCTCCACCGGCAACAAAAACTATTGTATTGCCGTGTACATCAGGATTGTGAAGGATTGGAGTTTGTGCCTTTGATGAAAAAGTAATCAACATGGCAAGCATAAAAACCATGCTTAAGATACTCAGTTTGTTGTGATTTTTGTTTTTGTAGTTCATTATGTATTTTGTTTTTAGTTAAGAAATCAACAGATAAATTTTTCTAAATATGAATCTGGCTTTCGCGATAACAAAGATAAACGAATTGAATTATTTGAGGATTGGTTAAATGCTTCGCAA
>JAOZRY010000046.1 GCA_029939965.1 Bacteroidales bacterium
TATTTTCATTCTTTAACTCTCTAACAATCCCATGAATCCTCGATCCTTTCATTCCCACACATGCACCAACCGGATCAATACGTTCATCGTAAGATTCCACAGCTATTTTTGCTCTTTCACCTGGTACTCTAACAATATTTTTAATTGTAATGAGTCCATCATAAACCTCAGGTACCTCTTGTTCGAAAAGCCTCTCAAGAAATACAGGTGATGTTCTGGATAGTATTATCTGAAGAGTATTATTTTTCATATCTACTTTTGAAACCACTCCTCTAATGGTATCACCCTTACGGTAATAGTCCGTTGGTATCTGCTCAGATTTTGGAAGAGTGAGTTCAATACCTTCGTCATCAAGTACAAGAATCTCCTTTTTCCATACCTGATAAACCTCACCATTAATGATATCACCGATACGATCTTTGTACTTCTGATATACATTGTCCTTTTCATACTCCTGAATCTTTGCAATGAGGTTTTGACGTATTGTCAGGATTTCCCTCCGCCCAAAATCGCCCATTTTGATTTCTTCAGAAACCTCTTCACCAACCTCAAAATCCGGTTCGATTTTTATAGCTTTTGAATATTCAATCTCAGTGCTTTCATCTTCCAACTCACCATCTTCTACAATCTCCAGCATGCGGTAAATTTCAAGATCTCCTTTGTCGATGTTTACGATTACATCAACGTTATCAGCCGTTCCGAATTTCTTTTCAATCATGTGCCGAAAAACATCCTCAAGGATTCTCATCATTGTTTCACGGTCAATGTTTTTGAAATCCTTAAATTCCGAGAAAGTTTCGACCAAATTAATGTTATCCATTGCCCTAATATTAATGTGTTGATTGAATTAGCATTTATTTAAACGATAGAATTATCCTCGCCTCTTTTATTTCATCAAATTTTAAAATCCTATTGGTTTCAATCAAGTCAGATTTCTTTTTGTTGAATATTCGTTCGATTATAATACTATCTTCATTTACCTCAATCAGTTTGCCTTTTTCCTTTGTATCATCATTCATTTTAATATCCAACTCGCGACCAATATTCTTTTTGTACTGACGTATAAATTTCAAAGGACTGTCAGCTCCAAATGAGGTAACCCTCAATCCAAAATCTTCAACATCCCTGTCAAAACTTTTCTCGATTGCTCTGCTCAATGCAATGCAATTGCCAATCGTTACAACCGTATCACCATCAATTGTAACAGTGATAATATTCCCGCTTTTTACATTTACCTCAAAAACGTACAAATCTGTTTCCCTGAGGAAATCATTTGCTAATGTTTCTATTTGCTCCTTAGTAATCATTTATTAATTGTAATAAAATAGGGGACGTAAGGTCCCCTCAACTTCTTCTATGCTTTTCAAGAAAGCAACTACATGTATTTATTAATAATACCTTTCTAAAATCGGGCGCAAAATTAGTTTTTTTCATTAAAATAAAAAATTTTTCAGAATAACTTTTTTTTACTTCAAAACCAGCATCTGTACTGTACTGTAAAAAGCAGCATTTAATATTTGAAATTAGGATTGTTTTGAATGAGTTCGATTTAATGGTTAATACATATGAGCGGAATCTATAACCCCTGCATTAACACTAAAATGAATGGTGCATGGATGGGGGTTTCCATTTCTTCTGATTCCAATATTCCATTGATTATGTATTTTTCAACCGGGATCAGATGTAATAAATCAAAACAGAAAAATGTAACTATGGTATTCAGTAATCCTATTTTTTTGAGATTTTTGTATCGATATTTGAACTACTATTTAGTTTTTATTGTTTTCAGAGGTAAAATACATTGCAAATACAAATCATTAAATTTTATAGTCTCATGGAAGATTTACTCAATTTTTTAACTGAATTAAAAATTCATAATAGCAGAGACTGGTTTCAATTAAATAAGAGCTGGTATCAAAAAATAAAAACGGAACATGAAGAAATTGTAGCTAAAGTGATCAGCAAAATTGCTGTCTTCGATCAGGATGTCCAGTTGCTCACCCCTCGTGAAAGTGTTTTTCGAATATACAGGGATGTTCGGTTCTCAAAAAATAGGGATCCTTACAAAACTGCTTTTGGTGCAGTATTTTGTAAAGGAGGAAGAAAAAGTAAATTTGCCGGATATTATTTACACATCGAACCCGGAAACACCTTTGTTGGTGGAGGTATCTGGATGCCTCCATCAGATGTATTAAAATCGATCAGATATGAAATTTACAATTTCCCGGAAGAGTTTGTGAAAATAATAAATCAAAAAGAGTTTTCTGACAAGTTTGGACAAGTATCGGGAGATAAACTTACCAGACCACCAAAAGATTTCCCCAAGGACTTTAAATATATTGAACTTTTAAAACACAAAAGTTTTACTATTGGTCAATCTTTTTTGGATGATCAGGTAAAAGACGAAATTTTTATTGAAAAAATCACTCTTGCATTTCAGCAAATGAAGCCATTTATTAAGTTCTTAAACCGGGGAATTGAAAATATTTAAAAATACGCTTATTCGATGAGTCCTGCCGTTAACTTGCAAAACACTACCGTTTACTGATTATTGCAGTGATTTTTAACCATAAGCCGCTTATCTTTGTCGGGTCATTTATTTTTTTAACAGGGTAATTTTTTTTAAATGACAAACAGATTTTTAGGGATTAATTGATTGCACTTGTCCTTTGTCCACATTTCCATCCTCATTACGGACAAAGGACATTTTTTTTTGCTCAAATTCATCTACCATAAACTTCCTTTTAATTACTCAAAAAATGCTGTATGCATCAATCCAAATCTGTATTAAAGCATTAAATTCTCTCCCTTATTCCAGCACATTGTGAATTCATTCGATATTATCAACTTGATTAATAAATAATTACATGTTTGGTGAATTAGGCGTGGGGTTTTTTAGAATAGCCCATTGTGATCCATTGTCAGAAATTCGTCCGCACGATTGATCAGGTTGCTGAATTAAAAAAGTAACACTATCAATTAAACTTACACCCTCAAACCTTAAAATAATAATTCATCATAACAAAGCACGATAATCTAGATATTATAATTGGTTGTAACAAAAGAACCCGAAAAAAATTCATTTTTCGGGTTCTTGAATTTATGTATGGACAAACCCACTATTTAATTTCAGAAATCGTTTTATCTTTCGATTGTCTCTGGATAATTGTAAGTTCATCAATAATGTTTTTGGCACCGGCAAATTTATCAATGATAAAAAGTACATATCGGATATCCACAGATATTGTCCTTTGCAATTCAGGTTCAAAAGCGATATCACCACTCATTGCCTCCCAGTTACCATCAAAGGCAATACCTATTAATTCTCCTCTACCATTCATTACCGGACTACCCGAGTTACCACCTGTAATGTCGTTGTTCGATAGAAAAGCAACAACCATTTCGCCATCCTGTCCGTACCTTCCATAATCTTTCTTTGCATAAAGTTCTTTTAATTTTTCAGGAACAACAAACTCCCAATTGGCAGGGTCTTCTTTTTCCATAACTCCTTTAAGCGTAGTACTGTAATCGTAGTGTATAGCATCGGCAGGATAATAATCTAATATTTGGCCATAGGATAGGCGCATAGTAAAATTAGCATCGGGATAGTATTTTTTATCCGGGTTCATCTCTCTTAATCCTGCAATATAGAGCCTTTCGCCTTTTGCTTGTTTTGCATCTGCACTATCCACTACCGATCTGAGTTCGGGAACTCTTTGCATAAAATCATTAACGATAATAGTGGCCGGGTCTTTATCAATTTTTTTGGCTTTGGGATTATCCAGAAATTTATTTACCCTTTCGCTGCTCGCAAAAATTGACTTGGCGAAAACCATATTGGCATAACCGTTAAACCCACCTTTCGAATCATAAATCTCAGCTAATATTTCCGGTTGCTGATTTTTTGGAACATTTTTGTAAAACATTTGCAGCATTTCGGCAAGGAGTTTTTTGTCGATGGGCTGATAATAATCTTCAAAGTGTTTTTCTACACCAGCCCTTAGTTTTTCTATCTCTCCATCAATTGCAGCTTTATCTTTGTTCTTAGATGAAAGCAATTTGTTAAGGTTACTGAATCGACGTGAATACATCAATATTTCGCTTCCCCGGGCAATGCCTTCCTTAAGATATATTTGCGCAAGATTCACTGTTTTGGTATCTTCCACACCCTCTTGTCTCAACTTAAGAGCATCACCATATTTAGCTTTGTTCTTGCTGTTTTGGTTTACCCAATTTTCAAATTCAGCCTCTTCAGCCTGTTTTTTAGCATAAACTTTCAATCGTTTAAGTCCTTTGGTTTGACCAATAAAATATTTCCAGTAATTGGAGGTACGCGAATATTTCGAAGCATACTGTATTCTAACGGCATCATTAACATCCATAAATTCGCGCATAATTTTAAGTTTTTTATCACGAATATTAACAATCGTCATATTGCTTTCGTCGATGGCTAATTTTACACCCCATGAAGACAAATAACGATCGGTACCTCCCGGATAGCCCATGATCATTGCAAAATCGCCTCTTTCGAACCCATCGATAGAAATAGGAAGGTAGTATTTTGATTTGAGAGGGACATTATCTTTGCTGTACTCTGCCGGATTTCCATCTTTGTTAGTATAAATTCTAAAAACAGAGAAGTCGCAAGTATGCCTTGGCCACATCCAATTATCAGTATCTGCACCAAATTTACCAATAGACGAGGGTGGGGCGCCAACTAAACGAACATCCTGAAATACTTCGTAGATAAAAAGATAATATTCGTTTCCGGCAAAAAAACTACGCACATACGAATCATAATGAGTATCAACAACAGCATCGTCTGCAATCTTTTTAGAAACTTCTCTCACTTGAACCGAACGCTCTTCTTCGGTCATTTCATCGTTGAGCATTTTTAAAACCTGTTCGGAAACATCTTCAATTCTAACCAGAAATCTTGCTGATAGATTTTCGTTGGGAAGCTCTTCATTTTTGTCCATTGCCCAAAAACCATCAGAAAGATAATCATGTTCGATGGTACTATGCGATTGAATAGCACCATAACCGCAGTGGTGATTAGTAAAGATCAACCCTTCGGGCGAAACAATTTCGCCTGTACATCCACCACCAAAAATGATAATTGCATCCTTCAGACTCGAATTGTTGATGCTGTAAATCTCTTCGGCGGTGAGCTGAAGACCCATCTCCTCCATATCAACGTAGTTTAAACGATCGATAAAAAGTGGGAGCCACATACCCTCATCAGCCTTTGAGGTAGAAAACACTCCCAGAATTATCACTGATAGTATGAATAATAATTTTTTCATTGGATTTACTTATTGAATGAATAACTAAATAAATTTTTCTCCTTTTTTGTTCTTAATATCATTAACAAAGGAACGTATCTGCTGCTCGTCTTTCTTTTTACAAACCAAAAGGGCATTGTCTTCTTCAACTACAATGTAATCATCCAGCCCCTGTAAAACCACTAATTTGTCTTTAGGTAAGTTAACAATACAGTTTTTGGTATCGTATAGCATCACATTGTCGCCAACAACCGCATTTTTATTTTCATCTTTATCTTTGATATCATACAAAGAACCCCATGTTCCCAAATCGGACCAGTCAAAATCAGCCGCCTGAACGTAAACATCTGACGCTTTTTCCATGATACCATAGTCGATGGATATTTTACGACAAGAAGCATAAATTTCTTTGATAAAAGGTTTTTCTTCGGGAGTATTGTACTTACCAATACCTTCGGCGAATAAATCATTTACATCGTTAAGATATTCTTCAAAAGCACTCATTATACTTTTAAGCGACCAGATAAAAATCCCGGCATTCCATAAAAAATCGCCACTATCCAAAAATTTTTCGGCGAGCTCTACATTGGGTTTCTCGGTAAAGGTTTTTACTTTAGATATCTTTTGATTCTTTTCATATTTTTCCTGATCGTTAAACTGGATATACCCATAACCGGTATCGGGACGTGAAGGTTTGATACCCAATGTTACCAGCCAGTTATTTTCGGTAGCAGCCTCAAGTGCTTTCCTGATATTATCGATAAATACATCTTCATTAAGAATTAAATGATCAGAAGGTGCTACCACAATTTTTGCATCCGGATTTAATTCACTGATTTTATAATTTGCGTAAGCGATACAAGGGGCTGTATTGCGCATAGCCGGTTCGAGCACTATATTGTTTTCAGGAATTTCAGGAATCTGTTTCTTCACCAGATCGAAGTAAATCTCATTTGTAACAATAAAAATATTTTCGGGCGGGCAAATTTTTGTAAACCTTTTAAAGGTTCGTTGAATCAACGTTTCGCCAATTCCAAGAATATCTATAAACTGTTTCGGGTGATCGGTACGGCTCATTGGCCAGAATCTGGCTCCTACTCCACCGGCCATAATAACACAATAGTAGTCTTTATTCATTTTAATTTTATTTTAGTATATTATTGATTAATATTATTTTAGATAAATTAATATTTAGAATCTGTACCAAATAGGATAGTGCAAAAATATAAAACCTATCCATATTATTTCTCATCAAGAAAATACACTTCGGCCAACGGGTTAAAAACATATTGACGGTTGTTGTTTAAATTTACACAAAGGTAATTCTTCCGTCTTTTATTAAGTTTGATGTATTTCGTTCCATTTGGCAGTATAAACTTCGATTCGATGGGTAATGTTTCCAACAAAACCAGCCCGTTTTCCTGATCATATTGCTTTAGTACTCTTGCCAGATTAGTGTCAGCGGTGGTAGAATAATACAGTTCGTTACTATTCTTTCTAAGGTTTTTCACCACATCGCCCGGAAAACTTTCATTATCAAAAAATGGCTGAAGCAGATCATTAAAGCTATTTTTCCATTCAACCCCATGAGGCTTAACCTTGTTTTTGAACTTGTTCCAGGTTAGCTGATGAGCTAATTCATGCAAAAAAGTAATCAGAAAAGCATACGGGTTCAGGTTGTGATTAACAGAAATACGTGCCTGTTTCCCATTTAACGCCGGTCGGAAATCGCCATGTTTTGTTTTTCGTTCACGGGCAATTAGCAGATACACTCTATTTTTAATAATCAGAGAGTAAACATCCTCAACAGCCTTATCGGGGATGTATTTTGACAAAATAGTTTTATACTCGTTTTTTGTCATATTGTTCGGTCGTTTTTTCGATCAGACTCCAGCGCGGACAATCACAGTTTTTCTTTTTTTTCACTTTTTTATTTATCGTGCATGATAAAAATAAAATGGTAATTACCACAAATAGTAAATAACTTGAACGTTTGAAATTGAAATGGAGTTTCATCATAAATTAAACTACTCTAAAATTTGTTTTAAAATTGAAAACGATTTTATTTCATCAAAGGCCGGAACATGCAAAGTATAATATTGGATGATTTTCGTGAGCAGTTCGTTGCGTAATGATGCATTACTGAAAAATTTTTCCTTTTCGCCACTTAACACCATGCTAAGTTTCTCGCTTAATCTGTTCCCGATAAAATTACTATGAAAAGGTTTGGCAGAAACAAAAAAGCCTTCCTGAAGATCGAAGTACCTGTTTTTGGAGGAGTAAGAATTTTGTGGCAGGAAGCCAAGGAATTTAGAAAATCGCATAAGAAATATTATATGAAAATCAGTTACATTTTCCTCTATCTCATCGAGGTTGATCATCTCGCTAAAAATAAAATCGAACATACCCGGATTGTGTTCTTCCTCACCAATTGATTTATAAACCACTTCATTTAAGAACAACACGATGGTGCTTTTTCTAATATCGAGAGGGATACTTTTATAGGGAAATGCGCTTTCGATCTCTTTGATGTTCTGAAGGTTTGATGAGTTTTTTTCGTACACAACCAAATTAAGAAGTGAAAGGGGTTGCAGAAGAGATTTTTTTGCCTGCCTTTTTTTTCCCGAAACACCTTTGATAATGTATGTTCGTAAACCAAATTTTTCGGTATAAATTTTTGCAATAACTGCGTTTTCGGAATATTTAATTGTTTTTAGAATAATTCCGCGCGTGGTGTGTAACATTATCGCCTGATGGAGTAAAAAGCCAAACTATTAATTAATGAAAAGGATTTTGGTAACCATTTTTTCGTTGCCTTCATCATCAGTGGCAAACACAAGATAAACTCCGGTACTGGCTTTTCTACCATCAAAATTATAACCTGACCAAATGGCCTGACCTCCTTCGGCACGTGTGGCAAAAATCAATGATCCACTAATATCTGTAATTTTTACATCGGCATTTGTAACCAGACCTTTAATGGCAATTACACCTTCGAAACCTTCGCGTACGGGATTAGGATAAACCACCACATCGGAATTTGTTGGCTCACCTTCTGTTGCTGTGCTTTTATAGGATAAAATACCCTTATCAGTAGCAAAGAAAACTTCTCCTGTTTCACCATTTATTTGAATATCGATGATAAGATTTGAATAAAGCTGGCTATTTTCTTCGGTAAAGTGATGAATTTCTTCGGTGCCATCTTCCGACAAAAGGAAGACCCCGGAACGCTCAGTTCCGATCCACTTACGGTTATCACCATCGATGGCAATAGCAGTAACGGTTTCTGCTTCGAGCAGGTATTGAGTATAACCACCCACTTCAACCAATATTCTTTGGGCATCGTAATTACCCCCGGTAAATATATTTCCGGGAGAATAAATCACACCAATACCTTCATCGGAGCCGAGCCATATTTCACCATCATGATCCTGAGCAATGCTGTAAATTTTATTTCCTGGCAATGAGCCATTACCCGTCGCATTTGTTAATATCTTAGAAATATCATCTGAAGGATCGTCAATTGTTCCATTATCAGTAAATACGAGCAACTTATTATCAGATCTAACCATAATCCACTTTTGATTGTAATCATCAATAAACAATTTTGATGCATCCATACCACTAGTACTTGATCCTAACGAAAATGCCCTCCACTCTCCATTAGTTTTTTTAACCGAAAGCAACTTCGGAACACCAGAGTTTGCAACCCAAAGATTGTTATAACTATCGAAACCAAGACCACTCACAGCTACGTAATTTGCAGCCGGCCATATTTCGAGCGAACTATTTTCGGTACTAAAAACATTAACAACCTCATCGTCTAAAATTTCAATAATTCCATCCATCCATGTACCAACAAAAACATGATTCATAGCATTTGGATCAGCAGCCACACAAACCATATCGCTAATGGTATCAAAAACAGAATGCCCTGTTGAAGCATTGAATGATTTCCAGGATTCATTATTAAAAGTATATACCCCGGATTTAATATATAGCTTACCCCAATAAGGCGACCTGCCACCGGCTGCAACCCATAGTTGTTCATTTTGAAGCGACATATCGAAAACATTTGCAGCATAAGGGCCGTTTGGCTGTATAAATTGAGCCTCACTCCCATCCGGTGTTCTAATCAATCCATTGGATCTATCTGCAATCCAGTATATCCCATCATCATCAATGGTAGCATCTTCGCCACGAAAATACTTGTTGCCTGGTCGGGTGATAAAAAGTTCCTGCTCATAACTCGAATTATAAATCGAAATATTCTGTTGTCCGACAATCAAAAGTTTATCATTGGAAATATGTATTGTAGGTTTTCTAACCCTGTCAACATCAGGAAATTGTTGCCATTGGTAAGTATCGAAATCATAATAAAAAACGGTGTCGGTTTTATACTCTATATTGTAGTTATTCACAACTAGCCTATTGCTATAGTATGCTAAAGTGTTGTACGTTTCATCGGGATAAAGTCGTTGGTCAATAGACCAGGAGTTGAAATCAGCAAGATTAGGACTATTAATTGAAGCTCTGTAAATACCTGCTTCTGAAGCTGCAAAAATTGTGTCGTGCCCAATTGTGATATCGAGAACATTAACCTGACTACCTTCATCACCAATGTAATAGGTTGGCTCTGGAAATTCTTCCCTTATTACATCAAGCACAATGATGCCAAACCCACAAGCCAAAAAGGCCAGATTATCATGAAAATAAATATTGTTGATGGTTTTGTTTCCGAGAATTTGTTTGCGTTTAATATCGGAAATATTAATAACCTTTCCGTCCTTAATAAGGTCGATGTTGGTATTGGTGTACGCAATAACTAAAGTGTTGTAGGTTTTACTGAAAGCAATTGCACTGATCCCAATATCGGATAATCCGTTTACTTTAGACAACCTGTTGATGCTATTGTCGTTTTTATCATAATAAAAAAGGCTGTATTCGGTGGCAGTATAAATCAATTGACCAGCATCAGCAACCGAAAAAGCACGGTTGTATGGAAGGTGGTCGCGCCACTCGCCAATGGCTATTTGTGCATTGGCACTTATAAATGATAAGGATAAAAGTACCAATGTAATGGCGACAGTGAGATTTTTCATCTTGATCTTTATTTTAGTATTTAAACATAGTTCATAACTGATTTTTATTTTTATTATTGCACTTCTGAAATTGATAGAATACCACTAATTGCAAGTACTGAAGAGCATTGTAAAAAACCTTTATGTTTGCGTTTTAATTTCTGATTGCACATTTTTTTAGTAATGTAATAAATCGCTAAATTTGCAACAATTCAAATCCCATAAAAAAAGGAACAAGAATGATCCACGAAAAACTCATCATAAGAAATATGTCGTGCCACTGTTGCCTGAAACTGGTGAAACGAATATTTGATGAGCTTAATGTAAGCACACATAGCGTAAGCCTCGGTGAAGCCATTATTTCGTTTGACCCCGAAGTAATTACACTGGAAAAAATTTCGGAAATACTCGAGTTTGAAGGTTTTGAGTTGATCCACAACAAAGAGGAACAACTGGTAGAACAGATTAAAAGTGCAATTATTGATCTGGTGCATCATACCACTTTTAATGCCATGATACGAAACTCAGATTATCTGGTCGAAAAATTCAATTTATCCTACCAGTATATCTCATCTGTTTTTTCAAAAAGGGAAAATCTTACCCTTGAGAAATTTATCATCTTTCAAAAAATTGAAAAAGCCAAGGAGTTGATCCAATACGGTAACCTGACTTTAAGCGAGATAGCCTACATGATGGGGTATAGTAGTGTACAATACCTGTCAACACAGTTTAAAAACCTTACGGGTGTGTCGGTAAGTGAGTTTAAGAAAAACCCTTCCAAATACCGTAAATCCATAAATTAGTGTGCGCCAGAAAACGCCGATATCTTCGTTGGACTTGTATTGAAAACAGTCATTTACAAAAGTAAACTCCTTGATTTTCAATACAGCGTCCGCATCGATCTCAGCGATTTCTGATACCCACTTCCCGATACATTGAGTCTTCTTACAGAGCTATTTAACAAAACAAGAGATAAATGAATGTTGCTATTAATGATTTGAAAAGAAAAAATTACCCAATCGTCATAGCCTTATGCTTTGCGGCATTTATGGCTTCCCTCGATAGCTATATTGTAACTATTTCGCTTCCTGAAATTTCTGAGTATTTTAATGCAGACATGAACTCGGTGTCAAGTGTTGTGCTGGTATTCCTGCTGTTTCTGGTTGGTACCATGTTAATTGCAGGAAAGCTGGCGGATATGATTGGCTTACGGAATTTCCTGTTTTATGGTTATTTAATTTTTGTTGCAGGTTCGCTGTCTTGCGGATTAGCAGGTTCGCTTTGGATGCTTAATGTTGCACGTGCAATACAGGGTGTAGGGGCAGCCGTTATGACAGTGGCCCCGTTTACTATTATTTCCAGAAATTTACCTTCAGCTATTACCGGATGGGCACTTGGGCTTCTGTCCACATTTGCTGCCGTAGGGCTAACCATTGGCTCTTCGCTTGGCGGTTTTATTACCGGAAACTTTTCGTGGCACTGGATTTTTCTTATTAATGTACCTGTTGGGTTAATTGCTGCAATTTTTACATACAAAGTAATCCCGGATAAAAAGCCTGCGCCTGAGAGAAAAACTATAAAAGGGTTCGATTATGCCGGTTCGTTAGTTAGTTTCCTCGCTATTGCGCTCATCACTTTTGTGCTTAGCCAGGGCAAGGATTTAGGGTGGACATCATTAAAAACAATCCTGCTGTTTTTAGCTTTTATATCTCTTTTTATCTTCCTGATCTTAATTGAGAAAAAGGCAAAACTCCCGGTTTTTGAATTATCCCTTTTTAAAAACCGGAGATTTACACTGGCAACTTTATCCACCATTTTTGTTTTTCTTTTTCTCTCCGGAAATTTCTTTTTAATGCCTTTTTACCTTACCGGCTTTACCAGCCTCAGCACCCAAAATGCAGGCCTTGTACTTATGATATATTCGGTGGTATATATGGTTGCAGGGCCTTTGGCAGGAAAGGCCTCCGATAAAATTAAACCCGAAAAGCTCTGCATGATTGCAACCATTTTTAGTGGGCTCGGATGTATCCTGTTTGCATTTTTCCTTGATACTCAAAGTTTGATCCCGGTTATTTTGTTACAAATTTGGATGGGGGTCTTTATCGGATTGTTCATTTCGCCCAACAACAACCTTGTAATGAGCAGCACTGCAATTGAAGAACGGGGTGCTACTTCAGGAATGTTTAGCACTTTAAGCCGGCTTAGTATGATCATTGGTGTAGTATTATTCGAAATCCTGTTTTCGATAGGCGGAGGTGGCAGCGAAAATATGATTAACAGCATGACAAAGCAGGAGATGGCAAACGGTTTTGAAATTGCCTATTACGCAGGTGCAGGGATTTTATTTGTAGGGTTTATTTTTTGCCTCGCCATTCCGAGCAGGGATTCGGGGTTTCAGAAGAAAACATAAACGATGTGCGTAGTCTTGAGTAAATTCGGGATGCACTGAAGATGCCATCTTTCGATGATCAGGGCTAAAATTCTTTCCTCAGTATTTTAACGTTTACATGTCCTGATAGATGATGGAAAGTCGAGGGAAGCTTTCATTTTTGCGCCTCACACCTGGCCACTCTTCGGAATTTGAGACGTGGGCACGTTTGCCCAGAGTTTGTGGGGGGTTTGTTGAACAAATTGCTTTGTTTTTGTTGATGCTGCAATAATGGTATGAAAAAGAAGATACCCGGATCATAATTACCTTTTATCGATAACCTGTTTTTGCTTGCCTGTTTTTGCTTGAATTT
>JAOZRY010000047.1:0-10763 GCA_029939965.1 Bacteroidales bacterium
CTTGCAAAAAACACCAAGGTTGTTATACTCATCGATGAGTACGACAAACCTATTATCGATTATTTGGATAACCTGAAGAAAGCTGAAGAAAACCGTGAGATTTTAAAAAACTTCTATTCGATAATAAAAGATGCGGATGCGTACATACGGTTTTTCTTTATAACAGGTGTTTCCAAATTTAGTAAAGTATCCATCTTTTCCGATTTGAATAACCTGGAGGATATCACCCTCGACAAAAATTATTCGACCATGTTGGGCTGGACACAGGAAGAAATTGAAAACTATTTCCCTGAATTCATTTCGGAGGTTCAAAAAGTTTATTCCGAATATTACGATGATATTAAACCTGTAATTAAGGAGTGGTATAACGGTTACTCGTGGGATGGGAAAAACTTTGTATATAACCCGGTTTCACTGCTCAATCTTTTCAGAAAAGAGGTTTTTAACAATTACTGGTTTAGTACCGGCACTCCAACATTTCTAATGAAGTTTGTTAAAGACGAGCGTTACACAGCTTTCGATATCGAAAACCGGCAAATTAATGTAAGCCTCTTAGATAAGTATGATCTGAAAAATATGACACTGATTCCGCTACTGTTTCAAACGGGCTACTTAACCATTAAAAAATATGATGTTTTTAGAAACACTATTACACTCGATTACCCCAACAAAGAAGTGGCCGATTCTTTCACCACCCATATTCTTTCGGAGTTAACAATAGGGAAGTTAGATAAAACCGATATGCTGCTCGTTGATATTGTAAATGCCTTTATCGACAACAACATCGAAAAATTTATTAGTTATATCAACACACTTTTCAGAAACATACCCTACACTTTGATCGAAGAAAAGGAAAAATATTTCCATTCGATTTTTTATATGGTAATGAAAATGGTGGGTTTCAAAATCGAATCGGAAATCCTTACCATAGATGGCAGAATAGATGCCGTGGTAAAATCGGACGATAAAATTTACATTATCGAATTTAAGATAAATCAAACTGCCGAAACAGCAATACATCAAATAACCGAAAAAAGATATGCTGATAAATATGCCGACGACAATCGCCCGAAAGTTTTATTAGGCATCAATTTCGACACCGAAACCAAAAGGGTGGATGATTATAAAATAGTTGAAGGGTAAACTGTGCTGCATTTAGAACACCTTATTCCACTCGGGCAATTTGTCGAACATATCAAAATAGTTTTGTTTGGTCATGCCATCGTGTTTACTGTTGAGTCCGCTCTTCAATCCATGTTTTTCAAAAGCCCCATTCTGCAACATTATACCTGCCTCTTCTATGTAAACAATTTCAACTCTTCCTCTGGAAAGTCTGTAAATAAAATAAACTCCCGGTAAGTCAGGCACATCTTTGCTTACGGTTTTTAAGCTATCGCCAGGTTTGAAAAAAAAATGCCCCTGATTTTTGTATTGTTTTAATTCATCAATCATGTTAAAAAATCTCCTGTTAATAATTTTCGTGGCCTCAATTCTCCTCTTCAAAAAACAACTGGTAGTAATCCATGCCGGTTTCCTGGTCGTGGCCTTTGCGAATGTTATCGCGATTCCCGTGAACATATATGTGGAAATTCTTATCCAGTTTAATCACACTTTTAAAAACCTGCGAGGTCTTTTTTACGGCTGGAGCTGAAATATCAAAAGCATCTTCAAATTTAAGCTGATGACTATCTTCAAATTCCACCCTGTGGTTTTTGAAACTCTCGATGATTTGTGGTTCCTGCATTACTTCATTCGAGAATTCTTCGAAATCGAAACTCTCGTTTTCCTTGAAAAAGCCGGCAGATTTATTTAGCAATTCAGCCTGGTCTGCTTTGTCAAGTTGAAATTGCTCAGGCATTTTTTCGGTTACAAATTCTTTGCACAGCTTTATGGCTGTTTGGGTTTGGAAATAGGTGTCCTCGCGTTGCCGTACATGCAAAAAATGATCGAACCAATATTGAGCTTCTGCGCCTTTGCTAAGTTTATCGACCACCGCAACCAGATAGCCGTTATCTTTTTCGGTATTAAAAATCAAACAACCTTTGTCAAGTTTATTAATGTTGATCCCTGTATCAGATTCGATTTCATAATTATCATCAGCAGGCATTACTTTCAGGTATGTTTCTTTCGATTCCGATTTAAACAAGCCAATAGCATTCACCTGTTCTCCATCCACAATGCAATCGTTAAAGTATGCCACATAAAACTCCCCCGATTTAATTTTGGGATGGGCAGAGTTTTCATAAAGATGCTTTGCAAGGTGTACTGAATGATCATAAAGTTTATCGGGATCATCAAAAATATCCGATACATAACTATACACTTCATTGAGCTTGATATCCGAATCGTGATACAAGTTAAAATATTCTTCGGATTTGAAGGAGGAGAAGAAATACGTGATTAAAAGCTTGCTGATATTTTCGTTGATAGAAAGGGCGGATTTCGAAAAACGTATCCCTTCTTCAATAGACTTGCTGCCCACTTTGTGAACAACGATAGCGTGAAGTTGTGCCAGGTCAGATGTAATCATAGCTGTAAATGTATGTTTCAAAAATGATTTGCAAACATATTATAAAATAAAATCCCCATCGGTTTTTTTTAAATTCATATTTAATTTTCGCTTCTAAATTTTACAACTTACCTTTACATTCAAAATCAACATAAATGAACCGGCTAATTCAATCCTTCTTATTTATTTGTCTTTTCACCGGGTATGCCGAAAGTGTTTTATTAGCATCTTCCGGCAATAGTCTGCGTTACGAATTGCAACGGGCATCTCAAGATTCCTCCAGAGTAAAAATCCTTTTTCAACTCGGAAACCTTTTTATTGATGGCCCATCCGATTCATTACTTCTTTATTACAATCGATCTCTCGAAATCATCCTGATAAATCTTAATCATATATTGCGATTTGAAAAAAATGAAGGAGGTCATCTTGTTATGGATGATAATTCGCAAATACCGGTTTCTATCAGGAAAAGAGAGGCACTTTTTAACTTATTTAACGAAATCGGTTAAAAAAATATGGGCTATTGGAATAATATTTGACATCAGATGCCGTTTTTCAAAATTCAATATATGAAACAAAAATGCCGACTTCAGCGAGGTTAAAACATTTAATCGTTTTCATTATAACGTTAAATAAACCTGTAATTAGATTTTGAACATCTGAACGAAATTTGAGTTAATACTAAATAAACATTAAAACTTTAAAAATGAAGAAAAGAACATTACTAACCTTAATCGGAATATCGGGATTATTTATCTCAATATTTTTTACCTCCTGTTATCCGGGAGATGATATTTCCTATTCCGACCTTGATCTGGTTTCGACGGCCTACGATCAAAACGCCGACTTTAATACCTTTAAAACCTATTACATGCCCGATTCCATTATTCATCTAAAGGACACATTGGATTCGGATAATAATGTTGATTTATCCAGAGAATTTGATAAGTTTATTTTAGACCTTGTAAGGGAAAATATGGGTGATTATGGATATACCCTTGAAAGTGATCCGGAGAACAACCACCCGGATATCTTTTTAACTGTATCGGCAATGGCTACCAAAAACTATAATGTATATTACTACTATCCCTACTATTATGGGGGATGGGGATGGGGATGGTATTACAAAAACACCGACTATTATGGTTGGGGATGGTACTATCCGCCATACTGGGGTGGAAGCTATGTTACAAGCTATACTGATGGTACCATGATTATGAACATGCACGATGTTAGGGATGCAACACCTGAAACCGATAGCATTCCTACTGTTTGGATCGGAGCGATGAATGGATTATTAGGTAGTAGTACACAAACTACCAAAAACAGGCTCGATTACAACATCAATCAGGCCTTTATCCAATCACCTTACTTAAAATCCAACTAATATTTAAAATTTGTATAATCATTTAAAGTATAGAAAAATGAAAAAAGTATTCATGATCATAATATTCGCTTTGGTTTCTGTATATATGTATGGCCAGGATCAGTTCTGGTCGGTAACTTATCAGGTATCATTACCCACTGGCGATACAAAAAACTTAGTGGAAAAAACAAGCTTCAGAGGTTTTGGTATTGAAGGTCGCAAATTTGTCGATAACAACGTTTCGATTGGTGGAGGTGTACACTGGAATGTGTTTTATGAGAAAAAAGATAAACTTACAACTGAAATTGATAATGTTACACTCACAGGCACACATTACAATTACATCAACGCATTCCCATTTTTGGTAAATGCAGCATATTATTTTAACGAAGGTAGTTATTTCAGGCCTTATCTTGCTTTTAATACAGGTGTTACATACACAATATACCGTAAGGATGTTAGCTTGTACACAATTAAGGAAGAGCCATGGAAATTCGCCGTTGTTCCTGAACTTGGGTTTTTGTTTGAAACCTATGGTGGAGCTAATTTTACAATCAATTTCCGTTACAATTACGGAATGGAAACCAGCAATTCGGATCCACTCTCATATTTTGGAGTTAATGTAGGTGTAGTTTGGCTTTACTAAATTTTTGAGCAAGCCCTGAGGGTATTAAATTATCTTACCCCTTCATAAAATAACAATACAAAGTTCCGGTTTCGTGATGAAACCGGAACTTTTTTTTTAATGAAAATATTTCAACAGAACGTTTAATAATTTCAATTTGTGATTTAACATGCCCCCCCCCTGATCTATTCAGGATAAATAAAGCCATGTTACGATATTTTTGAAATATGAAAAATTTTACCGGAAAAACAATGGGCACTCTTTTTTTCTTTGATGATTTGCTTACTTTTGCTTAAATAATAAATAACATTATGCTCATAATTGGTATTGCAGGTGGTTCAGGATCGGGGAAAACCACCGTAGTTCATAAAATCATCGAAAAACTTCCTAAGGATTCTGTATCCGTAATTTCGCAAGATTCGTATTACAAAGACAATGGACATTTGTCTGATGCAGCCAAAAAGAAGATCAACTTCGATCACCCGGCTTCTATTGAGTTTGAACTACTTAACCAACACATCAACAGCCTGATCAACTACGATCCTATTAACCGCCCGATTTATTCTTATGTTACCTGTGCCAGGGCAAAAGAAACTGTTCAGGTTCAGCCAACAAAAGTGGTTATTGTAGAGGGAATTCTCATTTTTACCAATGCAAAATTGCGCAATAAATTCAATGTAAAAGTTTTTGTGGATGCCGATACTGACGACCGTTTGATGCGTATTGTACGACGCGACCTTATTGAACGTGGGAGATCGGTTTCGGGGGTACTCGATCACTACGAAAATTTTGTTAAACCAATGCACCTGCAGTTTATTGAACCCACAAAACGATATGCTGACATCATTGTGCCACAAGGCGGCGCAAACCATGTTGCTATTGATCTTCTTTCGTCAAGAATAAAAATGGGGTTGGATGAGGTAACCTGATGCAGGAAAACCCGTGATGAGAGATAATGTTACCCAACATTTTGTAACACTGACAAATATCATCATTAATGAATTAAAAACATCTAATATGCAAATATCAGAAGTAAAATTATAATTATTCAGATATATTGATAATTTGGAAAAAAATAAATTGTTACAAATTTATAAGTACTTAATAACGAAAAATGATTTCAAAGAAAAATTGTATAAAGAAGTTAATCATTTACGCCAAAATCCTTATAAAGTTTTAAACGTATTGTAGTATTAAATTTTTCAGATCGATACTGATTGTTTATGAGTGAAAGGAAAAAAATAAATGTTTTAGCAGTTGATGACAGGCCGGAAAACCTTTTGGCTATCGAGAGTATCATCGATGGCGAGGATATTAACCTGATAAAAGCCCTTTCAGGAAATGAGGCTCTTAGTCTGATGTTCGATTATGATTTTGCTCTGGTGTTGATGGATGTGCAAATGCCAGGCATGGATGGGTTTGAAGCTGCCGAATTGATGCGGGGATCAGATAATACTCGCCACATCCCCATCATATTTATTACTGCCATTAATAAAGAGAAAAAACACATTTTTAGAGGTTATGATGCCGGTGCTGTAGATTATATTTTTAAACCTTATGAGCCGGAAATCCTGCAGAGTAAAGTAAATGTTTTTATCGACCTGTACCGTCAACGAAATACCCTCGAAGACCTTACCCGTAAACTCGAACAAACCATTTCTGAGTTGATTGGTTCGCGTGAACAGCTAAAAAATAGCGAAGAAAAATACCGGGATATTTTTGAAAATGCCAACGAAGGAATTTTTATACTCAAAAACCTGGAAATTATATTTCACAACCCAAAAACAAGTGAGATTATTCTTGGCGAAAATGAAAGCCTTCTGAAAACGAAATTCATGGATTTTGTTCATCCCGAATTTCATCAGATGCTAATGAACGAGCATTTTAATAAATTGCAAAATTCGATTCAGGATAAACGTACCGCTGTAAAAATAATAAGTGCCAATGATGAGATTAAATGGGTTGAGGTGAACTCGGTGAAGATTAGCTGGGAAGGAGAAAATGCGTTGTTGAATTTCGTTAGTGATATATCAGAACGAAAACAGGCTGAAGAAGACATACGACATGCAAAATACCTTGCCGAACAAGCCAGCAGAACAAAGAGTGAGTTTTTAGCAAATATGAGTCATGAAATACGCACCCCGTTAAATGGTATAATAGGCATGACCGAACTGGTGCTAATGGGGCAACTTGATGATGAACAAAAAGAACGAATTGAAGCTGTAAAATATTCGGGCGAGTCGCTACTCGACATTATAAACGATATTCTTGACCTTTCAAAAATTGAAGCCCATAAACTTGAATTGGATTCGGCAGAGTTTAGCCTGAACGGAGTTATTGAAAAAGTACTCCGACCTCTTGCATCAAAAACAGCAGCAAAAAATCTGGAACTAATTCTTGATATTGATCACAACATTCACGATTTTTTTATTGGCGATTCGGTAAGGCTCAGGCAAATCCTGTTTAACCTTTTGGGTAATGCCATTAAGTTTACCGAAGAAGGTGAAATAAAACTAAAAGTAAAATGTAAGGAAGATCAAAATAATTTAACCCGAATTGATTTTGCCATTTCAGATACCGGAATCGGAATTCCTGAAAAAAAGATGAAAAACCTTTTTAAATCTTTTAGTCAGGCCGATAGTTCCACTTCAAGAAAATTTGGTGGCACCGGACTTGGACTTGCTATTTCCAAAAGCCTTGTGGAAATGATGAATGGCAATATTACTATTGAAAGCAAGGATGGATCAGGGAGCACCTTCCGGTTTTTTGTGATACTGAAAAAAACCACATCACATAAGCAAGAAGGCAGCACAAATATTTCTCCTGAATTGAGAGAGAAATACTTCCTTATTGTTGACGACAATACAACAAACCGTAAAATACTTGCCGGACTACTTGATAATTTAAACATTAAATATGAACTTGCTGAAAATGGCAAGATAGGATACCAAAAGATAATGCAGCAAAATCGCACCGAAAACGCTTTCGATATTGTTTTGCTCGATTACCATATGCCCGAAATGGACGGATTGGAAATGGCTCGTGCCCTTTTTAGAGAAATGAAGGCTGACACACTTCCAAGCATTATATTGCTTTCGTCGGATGATGTTAATTTGCAACGCAATAAACTATTAAGTTACGGCATTAGCCGATACATGATCAAACCAGTTTTTAAGGACGATCTTATCAAGTTGCTAAACGAGGTTGTAAGTTATTCGGAATTAGATATACCAATAAAAAAGGTTTTAAAGCAAAAGCCAAAAAATGCTTTGGATAAAAAGTACAATGTATTACTTGCCGAAGATAACCTGATTAACCAAAAACTGGCCAATGGTCTCTTGCGAAATATAGGATGTGTGGTTACAATTGTTGATAACGGGCGAAAAGCAGTAGATATACTAAAAGATAAATCTTTCGATATTATTTTTATGGATATTCAGATGCCCGAAATGGATGGTTATGAGGCCACCGGAATTATAAGGGATGCGGAAAAAATTAAAGGCATTCATACACCGATTATTGCTATGACAGCTCACGCCATGAAGGGCGATCGTGAAAAATGTATCAATGCCGGAATGGACGAATATGTTACCAAACCAATCAGCATCAAAAGTGTTATCGAAGCAATCAAAAAAACTAAATATCAATCCAAACCCATAAACGAATCAAAATAATGATTTATGAAGAAATGGTTTCTTAACCTTAAAATCAAGCACAGGCTAAATATAATGACCTCAATATCAATAATCAGTATATTGCTGATAGGATATGCATCATTTTATTTTTTTAGAACTACCCGGGTGCTTACACTCGTACTTACCGAACAAAGGATTCATGATGTAAATTATCGAGCAGGTCTGCAGCTTTTTTATGAATATCTTCACAACGAGGATGAGGTTACACTGCAAAGAGCCTATTATCACCTCGATTCGGCTGCACACATTGCATTCGTTTTCAGCAAATCAAAAAGCTACTACAAGCAATACTCACACAACAAATACGTGGATATTCTTCTGGAAGCCTATGGGCCAACTATGGATTATAACCGTAACACTGCCAAGTTGCTTGCCAGCCGTTTTGAGCTGATGATTTTTATTAATAATCCGCAAATGAATGATGCCCTTGCTATTGCAGATGAAGCTTTCAGAAATGGAAAAAAAGTAAAAAAGGCTATTCAAAATTACCTGTTACACCCGGAGGAAGCTGATCTCTTTAATAAACTCGAACAGGCCAAATTGGAAATGTCTGTCATGGAGGTTCGTTTTTCTAATACCATCGACACACTCAATACTTTTGTTTTAAACTTGTTACTAATCAGTATTTTACTGATTATGGTTATACTCACAATCATCACATTTTTTTCGTCAAGGTTAATATCCGGAACCATTTCAAAACCTGTATTAAAAGTTGTTGATAATCTGAAAAGACTGGCTTTGGGCGATTTGAGTACTGATATTGAAGTGGATACTAAAGATGAGATTGGAATGTTGAACGCATCATTTATTAATCTTCAATCCAGTCTGAAACAAAAATCAGAAGTATCATCGGCTATTGCCAATGGCGATTTTTCTGCTAAAACCGAACCCCGAAGTCAAAAGGATGAGTTGGCGCACAGCATTAATCAGATTGTAGAAAACTTTAGTGAGGTGGTGGAACAGGCCAACCGTATTGCCCGTGGTGAACTCAATACCACAATTTCCACACGATCCGATCATGATGAACTCGGATTGGCGTTAACAAGAATGACCACAGATTTAAGAAAATCGAACGAGGAAAAACGCCGCCAGCTATGGCAAAAAAATAGTCAGGGCGAAATTAATGATGTAATGCGAGGCGAACAAGAGGTGTTTGAGTTAGGGCAAAAAATAATTAGTCGTTTATGTCAGATCATCGATGCGAAAATTGGTGCCATTTATATTAAAGATGAAAACATCTACAAACTTGTTGGAAGTTTTGCTTTTAAGCATCGCAAAAATATCGAAAACGGATACAAAATCGGTGAAGGTTTGGTAGGACAAGCTGTGTTGGAAAAACAACCGATTATAATCACTAATGTGCCCAACGATTATACAGCAATTGCCTCTGGTCTTGGCGAAGCCCCTCCAAAAAATCTGTTGGTTTCGCCGTGCTTGTTTAATGATGATGTGGTTGCAGTAATAGAAATTGGAAGTTTTAACGAATTCCCACCTGAGCAACTCAACTTTCTAAAAATAATAAGCGAAAGTATTGCCATTGGTTTAAATGCTTCGAAAGGTAGAACAGATCTGAAGAATCTGTTGACCAAAACCCAGCAACAAGCTGAAGAACTTCAGGTACAACAAGAAGAACTCAGGCAGGCAAACGAAGAGCTGGAGGAACAAACCAGAGCCCTTAAAGAATCGGAACAGCAACTGCAAACCCAGCAGGAAGAACTTAGGGTTACCAACGAAGAATTGGAAGAACGGACAAAAGCTATAGAGAAACAACGCGACGATATCAGGACTAAAAACGATGAATTGCAAAAGGCACAAAAAGAGATCGAGAAAAAAGCTCAGGACCTTGAAATGGCCAGCCGATACAAATCTGAATTTTTGGCAAATATGTCGCACGAGTTGCGAACACCACTTAATAGTATTTTGGTGCTTTCGCAAATATTGTCGAACAATAAATTGGAGAACCTTAATAAAAAACAAATTCAGTCCGCTAAAACCATTCACTCATCCGGCTCCAGTTTGCTTTCGCTTATCAACGAAATTCTTGATCTCTCAAAAATAGAATCAGGAAAGCTGGAGATTAATGTGGAACGTTTGGAAATTAGTAATTTTGTTGGTGACGTAGAAGGTATATTCAGACCTCTTGCTGTTGAAAAGGGGCTCGAACTTATTATTGAAGTATCAAATGAAGCACCAGTTTATATCCAAACAGATAGTTTACGCTTACAGCAAATCCTGCGAAACTTATTATCAAATGCCATAAAATTTACGCATGAAGGCAGGGTTGAGATGAACATTACAAGGCCTTATAAGCTGGACGATGATTTGAATAAGGTTGGACTGAGAGAAGGGTCAGTAGTAATGTTTGAAGTAAAAGATACCGGGATTGGAATACCAAAAACCCAGCAGCGAACAATTTTTGAGGCCTTTACACAGGCTGATGGAACAACTTCACGAAAATATGGTGGTACAGGACTTGGACTTACCATTTCAAGAAACCTTGCACATATACTTGGTGGCGATATAAAAATGTTTAGCGAAGAAGATAAAGGAACAATATTCAGGCTTTAT
>JAOZRY010000047.1:10863-13067 GCA_029939965.1 Bacteroidales bacterium
CACCACCACCACAACTTCCTGATAATCCGTTTGCTTCAAAAAAAGAAAGTGTAGAACCGAAGCCAAAGAAAGTGATTTCGGGTAGAAACATAAAAATTGCATCGGCAAACGAAAACCTGAAGGATGATCGGAAAATAATTAATAAAGGTGATAAATTCATACTGATAATTGAGGATGATTCCGATTTTTCACAAATCCTATATGAACTTGCTCACGAAAAAAGTTTTAAATGCCTGATAGCTCCAAATGGAGAAACCGGATTGCATTATGCGGATTATTATAAACCTGATGCTATTATTCTGGACATTGGTTTACCGGGTATTGATGGCTGGCAGGTAATGGACAGACTGAAAGAAAATCCGGAAACAAGGCACATCCCTGTACATTTTATGTCGGGCAAGGATAAAAGTTTGGAGGCCATGAAAAAGGGTGCAATTGGTTTTCTGCAGAAGCCTTTGAGTGTGGGAGAAATTGAAGGCGCTTTCTCAAAAATTGAGGATTACATCTCCAAGCCGTTGAAAAAACTACTTGTTATTGAAGATGATGATAATATGCGCAAAGCCATTGTGGAGCTTATTGATGATGACGACATCACTATTACATCTATTTCTACCGGCAAACAGGCACTTGATCAAATTAGGAAAGACGATTTCGATTGTATCATTCTTGACCTTGGTTTAAAAGATATTTCAGGTTTTGAACTATTGAAAAAAATCGGAAAAAAAGGTGTAGAGGGTAGTATTCCTGTAATCATATATACAGGTCAGGAATTGTCGAGAGAAGATCAGGAACATTTGAGTAAATATTCTGATAGCATTATTATTAAAGGTGTTAAATCTCCTGAACGATTGCTTGCCGAAACTACACTTTTCCTCCACCGGGTAGAGTCCAATCTTCCGGAGGAAAAACAAAAGATGCTCAAAACAGTCCATAGCAAAGAGGATATCATGAAAGATAAAAAAGTTCTTGTTGTGGATGATGATATGCGCAATGTTTTTGCACTATCGAGTTTACTCGAAGAGCGTGGTATGAAAATCCTGGTTGGTCGCAACGGAAAAGAGGGTATTGAAAAACTATCTAAAAATGATGATATCAATCTGGTTTTGATGGATATTATGATGCCTGAGATGGATGGATATGAGGCTATGAGGCAGATTAGGAAAAACCCAAAATATAAAAGGCTACCCATAATCGCACTTACAGCAAAAGCTATGCAGGGCGATCGGGATAAATGTATTGAAGCCGGGGCTAACGATTATCTCACCAAACCGGTTGATACTGAAAAATTAATATCATTGTTACGTGTATGGTTATATCAATGAAAAAGGAACAAGAAATATTAAAAGAAAACGAAAACATTGAGATAGAGCTTTTTTTGCAGGCTATCTACATGAAATTCGGGTACGACTTTCGTAATTACGGAAAAGCTCATATCAAGCGGCGGGTCAGGCACAGGTTATCAGTTTCCGGGTTTAATAATATTAGTGAGCTTATTCACAAAATGCTATACGACCCGGTTTTTTACCAGGAAATACTTCAGGATTTATCTATCACGGTTACAGAAATGTTTCGCGATCCTGATTTCTATATTTCTATTCGCAAAGAAGTTGTGGCTCTATTACAAACGTATCCGTTTTTAAAAATTTGGCATGCCGGGTGTGCAACTGGCGAAGAGGTATATTCGATGGCCATTTTGCTAAAGGAAGAAGGTCTGCTAAAGCGTTCCCAAATTTATGCAACCGACTTTAACCAAATAGCATTACAAAAAGCCCGAAACGGGATTTACCCAATCGATCGCATTAAAGAATACACTCAGAACTACCAGAAATCAGGGGGTAAAGCCTCATTTTCTGATTATTACAATGCCAGGTACGAATCAGTTATTCTTGACGAAAGTTTAAAAGAAAACATTGTTTTTGCTGATCACAACCTGGTTACAGATGGAGTGTTTGGTGAAATGAATATGATTATTTGCAGAAATGTAATGATCTATTTCGACAAAGATTTGCAAAACAAAGTAATTAAACTGTTTTTCGATAGCCTTGTGCCTGGAGGGTTTCTTTGCCTTGGCAGCAAAGAAAGTTTGCGTTTTGGTATCCATGCAAGTAAGTTTGATGCAACAATCGAAAAGCAAAAAATTTATCGAAAAAAGTTTGAAATTTAGAATACAGGCAAATAGCTTGTGTTTGCCAAAAGTTATTTTT